>CAZQKJ010000321.1:0-4794 GCA_964593315.1 uncultured Granulosicoccaceae bacterium | reverse complement strand
AGCGGCAGCGGTGGATTCGGGTGCCGGGATGTGGCTGGTGTAAGGTGCCACCCAACAACACCCGCGTTCCGATCCCGTCTCGCCATTGGCCCTGTTCGCAGGCGCGGTAATGATCGGAAGGATAAGTCCCGTGACAGCGAATATTTTGATCTCTCTTAACGCGGCGATCGGTCTGTCCCGGGTTGTGTCCCAACGCATCTGCAGCAAACTGCCCGAGTGTGCTAAATGAGCTATGAAGCACTGGCCAGGCGATGGCGTCCGCGACGCTTTGAAGACATGCTCGGCCAGGAGCATGTATTGCGGGCTCTGACCAATGCGCTTGACCATGACCGTCTACACCATGCCTATCTTTTCACTGGTACCCGTGGAGTGGGTAAAACCACTGTCGCAAGAATATTTGCCAAGAGCTTAAACTGTGAGAAGGGTGTCAGTTCAACGCCGTGCGATGAATGCTCTGCATGCAAACAGGTTGATGACGGCAGGTTTCTGGATTTAATAGAGGTAGATGCTGCATCGCGAACCGGTGTAGATGATACACGTGAGTTGCTGGATAACGTGGCCTACGCTCCAAGCAGCGGACGTTATAAGGTGTACCTGATAGATGAGGTGCACATGTTCTCTAAAAGCAGTTTCAACGCACTGTTGAAAACGCTTGAAGAGCCACCACCACATGTAAAGTTTTTACTTGCCACAACCGATCCGCAAAAGCTGCCCGTAACCGTATTGTCGCGCTGCCTGCAGTTTAATCTGAAAGAGATGCCGGATCAGTTGTTGAGTCCCTATCTTGCTGAATTACTAAAAAAAGAAAAAGTAAGCTTTGACGAGCTCGCCGTGGCGCATGTGGCTCAGGCTGCTGATGGCAGTGTACGCGATGCACTGAGCCTGTTGGATCAGGCCATCGCCAGCGGACAAGGCAAAGTGAGCGCTGCTGAAGTTGAATCTATGTTGGGCAGGTTCTCTCCGTCACGTTTGTATGATCTGCTCGATGCGGTGGCCGCCGATGATCCGCCACGAGTATTCAAAGAGGTTGAAGAGCTGGCTGCCTATGTGCCGGACTACAGCTACGTGTTGGGTGAGTTGCTGGGACTGCTGCATCAGATAGCCACGCAGCAAACGGTCGGCAATGTGCAGGAAGGTGCAGTGCATGATCAAAAAAGACTTGCAGGGTTTGCCTCTGCTATTACGCCTCAGGATGTACAGTTGTGGTATCAGATCGGATTGAACGGTCGTCGTGACATGCCTTATGCACCTAATCAACGTCAAGCGCTTGAGATGACTTTAATAAGAATGCTCGCATTCAAACCTTATTCAGCGGCTTCAAATCAGGCAGCGCGTTCCAGTCAGTCGAGCGTCGCGACACCCGCAGCAGCAGTTCAACCAACTGTGCCCACGGCACCAGTTGAAGATAAACCGCCAGTGGCCAGATCCAAACCGCAATCTGCAGCGCCTGATGCCGGTATAGCAACTGAAACCCCTGTTAGAAAGCCTGCAGCGTCTATGCGTGAGCCGGCGCAGGTTTCCACTCTGCCAGAAGTGCCAAAAGCTGCAGAGCCAACGGCAGAAGAACCAAAAGTTGAATTGAGCCCGGCTGATGTAAACTGGAAGCCTGCGAATTGGAACACGATAGTAACCGAGATACCGGTTTCAGGTATGCCACTGCAATTGGCGCGAAACTGTGTTCTGCACTCGGCTTCCGGAGATGAAGTGCATCTGCAACTTGATCCTGAATACGAAACACTGGCCAGCCCGCGCTCCAAAGACAGACTGCGAGAAAAAATGTCGGTTTATGCGGCAGGCGAGGTAAAGCTCAAGGTGACAATTGCAGCTGAAACGCCGGATGGAACGCCTGCCATGCTTGAGAAAAAAGCCGCTAAAGAAAAACTTGAGGCGGCTCAAAGCTCCATTGCGGAAGATCCGTTGGTCAAAGAGATTGTTGATAAGTTTGATGCTGAAGTCAGTACAGGCAGCATCAGGCCGGTGGATAATTCCGATCCGCAAGAAAGCTGATTGCCGCAACAGACTATAATCTTTCGGTGTCGTGCTTTTGCGCGCAAAGGTATCGAGCCGGAGTGTTGTCATGATGGCTCCGGATCATGATAACTATCGCTGTTTACGAATGACTAAAACTAAGGGGTATTTATGAAAGGTGGTGGACTAGGCGCCATGATGAAACAGGCGCAACAGATGCAGGAGAAAATGCAGAAGGCGCAAGAGGACGTTGCGAGTCTTGAGATAGAGGGTCAGTCTGGCGGCGGTCTGGTAAAAGTGTTGATGACGGGTCGTCACGAGCTGCGCAAAGTTGATATCGATGCCAGTTTGATGACCGACGATAAAGAAATGCTTGAAGATCTTGTTGCCGCTGCAGTCAACGATGCATCACAAAAGCTCGAAGGTAAATCCAAAGAACTTATGGAAGGTGCTACATCGGGAATGCAGCTGCCGCCAGGTATGAAGCTCCCGTTCTAATGGCCGAACCTCTGCTGGATCAGCTCGTTGACTCGTTGCGCTGTCTGCCAGGTGTAGGGCCTAAATCGGCTCAGCGCATGGCGTTTCACTTGTTGCAACGCAACCGCGATGGCGGCTTGCGTATGGCGGAACTGCTGCGTCAATCAATGGAACGTATCAGTCATTGTAAGATCTGCAGAGATTTTACCGAGGCAGAAGTATGTCGAGTCTGCACAGACACGACTCGTGAACAGGAAAAACTCTGTGTGGTTGAGTCCCCCTCAGATCTGGCGGCACTTGAAAAGGCGACTGACTACCGCGGCAGATACTTTGTGTTACATGGCAAGCTGTCGCCACTCGATGGTATCGGGCCTGAAGTGCTGGGCCTTGATGCCTTGTGTGGTTTGTTTGAGTCGGGTGACATCAAAGAAGTGATACTCGCGACTAACTCCACGGTAGAAGGTGAAGCCACGGCGCACTATGTGGGTGAGCTTGCACGCGCGCGAGGTCTTGCCGTTATGAGAATTGCTCACGGCGTGCCATTGGGGGGTGAACTTGAGTATGTAGACGGCGGAACGCTCTCACATGCATTTGCAGGTCGAACACCAGTTGGATAAGTAGCCAAGTTTGCAAACAGACACATGTTACTTCGGAAAGGCATGTCAAACATTGTGATTCCCGTAGCCTGAATGCGAGTCGATAGTCTAAGGTAGGGACATCAAAAAGATAGCTGGCACCTGGTCCTTAAAGTCTTATGCCAGCGGAGAAAGATTGATGACCCCATTCACTATCCAATCTGCCGCAAGAACACTCGGCCTCAGCGTCGCATTGTTAACAGCGCAACTTCACTCATCGGTTGTCGGTGCACAAACCACCGCGATCAACCAGACTGTGGCTAGCGCGTATAATGAAGGCGTGGTCCGCTGTGGCAATGCCGAGTGCGCTAAATACCTGTTCGCCTGCTTTCGCTCCTACTCAGGTGCCACCCTTGAAGAGTTTTTGGTTTGTGGTGTGCAAGCGGCCAGATTGAACAATAACCAGCTGGTTGTGGCTAACCCCTAGCAGGGACTATTCAGCTCAAGCCTGTACCACCCCAATGAAGTCTGCCGGCAGGTAATAAAGTGGGCTAAACTGTTGGTTTTGCAGGTCTAGCTTGCCGAAGCCCAAGCAACAATACGATTTCAACAAACTCAGCAAACGCCTGCGCCGCAATACGGCTGAGGCAATAGTCGATTACAACATGATCGCTGACGGTGATCGTGTAATGGTGTGTCTATCTGGTGGGAAAGATTCCTACACCATGTTGGATATGCTGCTCAGTCTGCAAAAGAAAGCACCGGTTAGTTTTTCAATCAGGGCGGTGAATCTGGATCAGAAACAGCCGAATTTTCCGGAGCAGGTATTGCCTGAATTTCTTAGCTCACTGGGTGTTGAGTACGATGTCATTGAGCGTGATACCTACTCGGTTGTGACCAGAGTAATTCCGGAAGGCAAAACCACCTGCGGGCTTTGTTCTCGTCTTCGGCGCGGTACCCTTTATGGTTATGCAGAGCAACATGGATTTAATCGCATTGCACTTGGTCATCACCGCGATGACATCATCGAGACGCTATTCCTGAATATGTTCCATGGTGGAAGCCTGCAGGCAATGCCGCCTAAACTTAAAAGTAACGATGGCAGGAATGTTGTTATCAGGCCGTTGGCATATTGCAAAGAAAAAGATATTGAAGCTTATTCTGCAAGGCGTGAGTTTCCGATTATTCCATGCGATCTTTGTGGGTCACAACCCAATCTGCAACGCCAGCACATCAAGCAAATGTTGCGAGAATGGGATAAGTCAAACCCGGGTCGGGTGGAATCCATATTTAAAGCGATAACTAACGTAAAGCCGTCTCAACTTGCGGATAGAAATCTATTTGATTTTATCTCATTGCAAACTGATAGAACGGATTCGGATATGCCCGAGGCAAGTGTTGTGCGTTCACAGGCAGTGGAGGAGCGAGTGCTTAAATGGATGCCTGCTGTCAGTGCACCGTCTATTTAGTTTTAGCGCTTTATTTTTCTGCGCTAACCGTGTGACCTGTAAGCTCGTAAAGTTCGTGTAGTTGTTTGCGAAGAGTTTTGATCTCTTGTTTTAGTGCATCGATTTCCGAGTTTGATGAAGACTCATGGTCTGCTAAAGATTGATGTTCTGCTAAAGATTCAGGGTTCGATGATAAATGTTTTTGGCCCAGAGTGCCCGGCATAGTGCAGGAGTCCACAGCTCCGCACAAGCTATGCGCATAGCGTTCTTCACGCTGGCCTGATTGTGGAGGAATGATAACAACCACAGGGTTATCTCCCTGTGTT
>CAZQKJ010000320.1:0-4803 GCA_964593315.1 uncultured Granulosicoccaceae bacterium | reverse complement strand
GCCTTGCCGATAGTATAACCAACCAACGCTATCAACTATGGCAGCGTCCCCTGGCAGTAGCTCATAAGCTTTAGTGAGATAACCTTCAGCTTCATCGAGTCGTTCTTTACGATCAACCAGAAAATAACCTAACGCGTTAAGTGCATAGGCGTTGTCAGGCTCTGCCTCTATGACGGCTTTTAAATCAGATTCAAACAGATCGCGCTTATCGAGTCGCTCAGCCACCAGAGCACGAGAATAGAGCAAGGTGGGATCCTGTTTATATTGATCAAGACCACCCGACAACACATCAAGCGACTCCTGATAAAGGTCTTTGCCATTTAGCATTCTGCTTTCAGCACTAATCAGCTCTATCTGCAGCGCTTTGTCATCGGTGTAAGTGCGCAGTTTGTTAAACAACGTACGACCGCTATCGACATCTCCGACCAGCCCGAGTAATTCTGCAGCACGTACTTGTGCATTGAAAAAGTTGTCACCCCCTTGTACAGCACTGTAGTGATTGATCGCGTCTCGAAACTCACCACGGCTATCTGAAATACGCCCCAGATAGTAGCGGGCCATGTCCTGGTGCTTATCAAGCTCCAGGACTGACTGAAAATAGCTTTCCGCTTTATTGATTCTTTGTGTATCCAGCGCTAACAAACCAATGGTGTACATGGCGTCGGCATCTTCCGGAAAGCGTTCGGCTACTACATCCAGATGTTCTGCCGCCGCATCCACCTGAGCGCTGTCGATCAGCAATCTCAGGTAGCCGAGTTGCGCACTCAGGTCATCCGGTGAGCGTTTTAGATAGTCGGTTACCGGATCAAGTGCCCCCTCGCTGTCACCGGCAAGTTGCTTCAGGCGTGCACGGGCAAGCAAACTTTCTATATTATCCGGATCACTCTTAAGTGCCTGATCAAAAGCTTCAATAGCGGATTCGTTCTCACCCTGAGACATGGCAAATCGCCCGAGACCGTACTGCGCATCAGGACTTTCCGGAAACCGCCGGGCCAGCTCGCGCAGCACTTGCAACCCTGTTTCAGAGTCTGACTGGCTCAACACAGAATCTACCAGCGAGGGCATCACTGCACCTGGGCCATCGTCAGATAAATTGACCACGTTTTCCATTGAGTTTGCGGCGGTTGAGATGTCTTTAGCGTGCAGCGCTGCCTGAGCCCGGTGTTGCCAGGCTTCAATGTTCTCTGGATCAAGCTCTACCCACCGATCGGCCGCAAGCGTCGCTAGCTCCCAATCATGTCCGTACAGCGCGAGCTTGACGGCTCGCTCTGTGACACGCGGATCATCGGTCGCTGCTGCCGCCTCAAAGTAGTTGATAGATGCAATATCCACCATCCCGCGCCTGCCGGCGATTTCACCGGCCAGAATATTGAACACCAAATTCGATTCCTGCAGCACACTAAGCTCTGCCTGCCGCCTGCTGATCGAGGTGCTTCCCTGCGTGCCGGACAGAGAGTTTCCGGTGCCGGACTGAGCCAGTTGCGTGTGACTTAGCTGCGCCAGGGTCTGCTGCGCCTTGTCGAGTTTGGCCTGAACCTTCAATGCTCGAGCCAGCTGAGGCTCATCCTGAAACGGTTGGTTGTATAGACGCTCGCCTTGCGACGCCCGCACCTGTAACGGCCTGGATTCAGCTACCGCCGGGGATGGGCCATCGAGTTGCGTGATGGTCGTGGAGCTGCAAGCCCCCAGCACCATCGCGATAGCTGTCGTTAAAGTAATTGTTTTCACTATAATTTTGCGACTCGTAGTGTCTAACCAATAAGCAAACTATAATACTTGCCCTGACAATCGCCATTGCAACTCTTACATGTGGCCGATTGTATCGGGTAATCCGATCAGCGACGCAAGCGCTCGGGACTCGATTTCTTCAAATCATACAAGCCAGATCTCGGCGAACCGCCAGTATACTTTGTTACCATCACATCCATGTCACTCGTAGCCGTCGGCCTAAATCATCAAACAGCCCCTGTTGATATCCGGGAGCAAATCACGTTTGCGCCTGAAAACATCGGCGATGCATTGCTGCAGATGAAGTCCGAGCTAAGCGTCCCGGAGGCCACTATTGTCTCCACCTGCAACCGCACGGAAATCTACTGCGGCATGCAGAGCGCGCAGATTACTGATGTTGTAGCCTGGTTGCACGATTACCACGAGGCGCCGCAGGATACATTCTCCCCGTTTCTATTCACCCACTACGACCGAGATGCCGCACAACACTTAATGCGCGTCTGTAGCGGACTCGACTCTATGATACTCGGCGAGCCGCAAATACTCGGGCAGATCAAACAGGCGTTCCGCGAGGCGGGAGAATCCGGCACCGTGGGTCGCGATCTGACCATGCTGTTTCAATCCGCATTCAGTGTCGCAAAACAAGTTCGCACCGACACAGCAGTGGGAGCAAGTCCTGTGTCTGTGGCGTTTGCCGCGGTATCCCTCGCACGCCAAATTTTTGGTGACCTGAATCAGCATACTGCGCTGTTGATTGGCGCTGGTGAAACAGTTGAACTCGCTTTGCAACACCTGCACTCCAATGGCATCGGTAAAACCATTATCGCCAACAGAACGCTCGAACGTGCACAACGCTTAGCCGAGCGTTATGAAAGCGAGGTCATCAGCCTGACCGACATTCCGGTACGGCTGGCTGAAGCCGATATCACTATCTCATCCACTGCCTCGCAGTTACCCATCCTCGGCAAGGGTGCAGTGGAAGCCGCACTCAAAACAAGGCGTCATCAACCCATGGCGATGATCGATATCGCCGTGCCACGGGATATAGAACCTCAGGTCGGGCAACTCAGCGACGTATTCTTGTACACCGTCGATAACCTCAAGGAAATTATCGATCAGGGTATGGAAGCACGCCAGCAAGCCGCAGTTAAAGCGGAACATATTATTGAAAACCAGGCACGCAATTTCATGCAGAAAATGCGCGGCCTTAATGCAGGCGCTACCATAGGCGAGCTCAGGGCACACACCACTGAAATCCAGCAGGCTACCCTTGCAACGGCAATGGACATGCTAAGAAAAGGCACAGACCCCGAGAAAGCGTTACAATATTTCGCGCACACTTTTACCAATAAGCTACTGCATACACCATCATCGCAGCTGCGCGAAGCAAGTGAGTCAGGCGATCACACAGTGGCGGACGCCACACGCAAGCTGTTCAAACTCAGCAACCATGAAAAAGATCTGTCTGACACTGCGAAAGATAAACCGCCTGAGTAGTCAGCGTAAAAACACTATTTTACTATTCACTAACAGAGTAACTCCAGAGCACCGTGAAAGCATCGATAAAAACTAAACTCGAAGGCTTGCAGGAGCGCCACGAAGAAATAGCGGCGCTACTCGGTGATCCTGACACTATCTCGGATCAAAACCGGTTTCGCGATCTATCTCGAGAATACTCACAGCTTGAGCCAGTCGTGAAAGCCTTCTCTGACTACAATGCCGCTACCAGTGATCTGGAAACCGCAAAAGAAATGGCAGAAGACTCCGACCCTGACATGCGTGACATGGCACGCGAAGAGATAAAGACCGCAGAGGAAACACTGGAGTCTCTTGATGGCGAGTTACAAAAATTGTTGTTGCCACGCGACCCGCGTGATGCCAACAACGTGTTTGTTGAAATCAGAGCCGGCACCGGCGGCGATGAAGCAGCCATATTTGCCGGTGATCTTTTTAGAATGTACTCACGCTTCGCAGAGTCACAAGGCTGGCGGGTAGAACTGATTGGCCAGCGCGATGGCGAGCACGGCGGTTACAAAGAGATTGTCGCAAGGCTTATCGGTGATGGTGTGTTTTCCAAACTCAAGTTTGAGTCCGGCGCGCACCGTGTGCAGCGAGTTCCTGAAACCGAATCACAAGGGCGTATTCATACCTCCGCTGCAACCGTCGCCATCCTGCCTGAGGTAGAACAGGTAGAAGAGATAGAAATCAACTCAGCAGATCTCAGGGTTGATACCTTTCGAGCCAGTGGCGCAGGTGGTCAGCACATTAACAAAACCGACTCTGCCATCCGCTTAACTCATATCCCTACCGGTATTGTGGTTGAGTGTCAGGA
This sequence comes from uncultured Granulosicoccaceae bacterium, assembly GCA_964593315.1. Lineage (GTDB taxonomy): Bacteria > Pseudomonadota > Gammaproteobacteria > Granulosicoccales > Granulosicoccaceae. Next base: position 743 of record CAZQKJ010000320.1, on the reverse strand, counting down.
CGAACGCTCGCAACATAAAAACCGTGCACGCGCAATGTCACTGCTGCAAGCAAGACTGCTTAACGATGAAATTGAAAAGCAACAAGCGGAAGAAACAGAATCACGCAGGCTTCAGGTCGGTAGCGGTGATCGTTCAGAACGTATACGCACCTATAACTATCCTCAGGGTCGCGTCACTGATCATCGCATCAATCTCACGCTATACAAGCTAGAAGAAATTATGACCGGCACTCTGGAACAGGTTGTCGATCCCCTGCTCGCAGAACACCAGGCTGACTTACTGGCAGAGATGGGTGAATAGTACGCAGGCTTGTGGCAGCTCGTGCACAAGCCAGTGAACAGTAATACACCTGCTGTTAACTCCATAGCGCAACTCCTGCAACAGGCGTGCACCACGTTAACTGCTACCACTGACAACACAAGGCTCGATGCAGAGGTCCTATTGTGCCACGTGCTCGACAAACCAAGAGCCCACCTCTACACCTGGCCTGAAAGCATCCCTACAGAGTTACAGCAGTCGACATATAAGGCGCTGATTGAACGTCGTACCCAGGGTGAACCACTGGCCTACCTCACAGGCGTGAAGGAATTTTGGTCACATACTTTTTTCGTAACACCAGACACCTTAATACCCAGACCTGAAACAGAGCTGCTCGTGGAACTCAGTATCTCTAAGTTGCGCCAACACCCCGGACCATTTCTGGATCTCGGCACTGGCAGTGGCGTGATCGCCATTTGTGTCG
>CAZQKJ010000319.1:0-4818 GCA_964593315.1 uncultured Granulosicoccaceae bacterium | reverse complement strand
TGAGGCCGGTTTTCTCGATCTGCAGCCACAGATGCGCCCCTTCTCCATCGGGGCTAAACCCGAGCGACTCGACCACCACAAAGTCAGAGTAATGCTGTTTGAAAGCCGCTTTGGGAAGCCTGTCGCGACAGTGGGACGGTAGTGAGTTACTATTCAATGCGCTTCACAGAAGAGAGACGGCGCAATCCTTACCCAATGCCGCCTCAATCGCAACTACTATAGGTATATTCCTGGATAGTTTTACAGGATTATTAGAAGAATCTGAATGATCCGGACTCTGATGCATGAGTAATATCGACGACATAGAACGTCAGGAACAGAGACAAACCTTGATCCGTCTTGAGAATGAACATGCCGTGCTGGATCGACAGGTCGCAGCCTTAACCGCTATCTCCGGCTCCGATCAAATGCAGTTAGGCCGGTTAAAAAAGCGCAAGCTTCTCCTGAAGGACGCTATTGTCAGATTGCGCAGCAGTGTCTTACCGGATCTGCCGGCCTAGCAGAGCCGGCATCAAGGTATCTATCTGGCGCGTGGCTCTCGACTGCCAGGACCCTCAGGACTTGAACAACCGCTTATTCGGCCGCAGCCATCGGCTCGCTATTTTCAATTTGCTTTATTAGCTCAGCCGCCGGTTGGTAACCCGGAATTTTAGTACCGTTATCAAGATAGATTAACGGAGTACCTCGCAGACCTACCTGGCCTGCAATCGCCATGTGGCTTTCTATGGGATTTGCGCAAGTAGCTGATGGAACCCGACCACCGGTTTTAGCAATCGTCATAGCCTGTTGTTGATCATCAGCACACCAAACGCTCTGCAGTTCCTCAGATGAGGCAGAATCAATGCCTGCACGTGGGAATAACAAGTACCGCACCCGGATATCAGCTTCAGTGATGGCCTCAATTTCCTGGTGCAGTCTTTGACAAAAACCGCAATCGGTATCAGTAAACACCGTGATCGAGCGTTCAGCATCTCCTGCCTCGTTGTTGAATACCAACATTTGGTCTTCAGGAATTTGGTTAATTAAAGACATCTGTAAAGAACCGCGTCTCTGCTCACTGACATCGACACGCTGCTCTAAATCGATGATGCTGCCCTCTAGCATGTAGCGCCCGTCAGGAGTGAGGTAGTAGACCTGTGCGCCGCTGACGACCTCGTAGACTCCAGGCATAACCGACTCTGCAATAGAGGTAATGTGCATGTCAGGTGCGAGCTGACTCAAACTCTCGCGCAGCTGAACTTCAGCCGCATCCGCAGACAACGGCTGCTCCTGAGCTATCGACAACCCGCTGATCACTGTGAGTAACAACCCTGCAATTGGGGATAATTTCATGGATATTCCTGATCTTTAATCCGAGAGGGGGCGAAAAAGCCTAACTATATCTGACTGCCAAACACAAAAGTAGTTCGACTAAATACACACTATTCAACCACTACAGCACATTTTAGCGCCATCTACCCGCGAGGGTGATGCTCAGTGTGCAACTCTTTTAAACGTTCCGTCGCCACGTGAGTGTATATTTGTGTCGTAGATATACTACTGTGACCCAGCAGTAACTGCACCACTCTTAAATCTGCTTCATTGTTGACCAGATGCGTTGCAAAAGCATGCCTTAACGTGTGGGGTGACAATTGCTGACTGATACCCGCCTCCAGTGCATACTTTTTCACCCGATACCAAAAGGCCTGTCGAGTAAGCCCGGCGCCGCGCCTGGTGACAAACACCGCATCGCTTCCCGGTTGCCTCTTCAACAGTTCATCACGACCCCACTGCAAATACTGCTCCAGAAAATCAATGGCGATATCACCTACCGGCAATAGCCGCTCTTTATTACCCTTGCCGTTGACTCTCAATACGCCAGCCGCACGGTTAAGCTGTGACAAGGTAAGCGAGATCAGCTCAGATACCCGCAAGCCGCTTGAATAAGTCAGCTCAAGCATAGCCTTGTCACGAATCCCTTCTGCAACTTCAACATCCGGTGCCTGCAATAGCTTTTCAACCTGCACCTCGGTCATCGATATCGGTAATGGCCTGCCCGCTTTGGGTGCTTCCACCCTCGCTGTCGGATCAGTTTCAATCAAACCCTCACGCGCGAGCAGAGTATAAAACCGCTTCAGAGTAGAGAGAAACCTGGCTGTAGTTCTGGTGCTGGCACCTTCATTCACACGTTTTGCGAGATAACCCAGGACATGTTCAGTGCCGACACTATCCAGTGCCAGTGATTTATCCGACAACCAGTTCGCAAACAGCTTTATATCACTGGAGTAGGAACCGAGCGTGTTATCGCTCAGGCCACGTTCAAGCCAGAGATAATGACGGAATCGCTCCATCAACTCATGATTGCGTCGGGTAAGCGGATCAGTCGCTGGTTCTTTCACCACTTTTGATTGACGCCCTGCCCGCGTTGCATTGTCTTTGCTGGTAGCCACCCGGGTATAATCGGTGATATCCCGCTGCAATACCATTGCACGGTTTACACACATCCATTTTTGACCGTAGCCAGGCTATGCCGAATCAATCAAATCAAGACAAACCTGCTCTAACAGTAGACGAAGCACGCTCGGCAATACTTAACCTGATTGAGCCTACAACCAATACCGAGACCGTCTCTCTGTGTGACGCACCAGGACGCATCGCGGCGGAAGACATCCACGCGCAGCACGACATACCCATGTTCAGAAATTCGGCAATGGATGGCTATGCAATCAGGCACAAAGATGCAATAGCAGGCGCGAAATTCAGGATCATCGGCTCATCACTTGCCGGACACCCCTACACTGATCCTCTGGCCGAAGGTGAAGCAGTTAAGATCACCACAGGCGCGCAAACACCAGTCAATGCTGATGCTATTGTGATTCAGGAACTGGCAGAGCTCAACGGTGATTTTTTCGCAACCAGTGCGACGATAAAACACAACCGGTACATACGTAATCAGGGTGACGATATCTCAAAAGGACAACCCCTGCTTACTGCAAACAGTCGTATAAACGCTGCAGATACAGGCCTTTTAGCCGCACAGGGTATCGATAGAGTTACCGTGTTCAGCAAACCGGTTGTGGGTGTTTTCTCTACGGGTGATGAGTTATGCCAAGCATCAGAATCGATTCAGGATGGACAAATATTCGAAAGTAACTGCACCACGATACGATCATTATTGAAGTTAGCAGGTATTGAATCTGTCGATCTCGGCATCTGCAAGGATGACCCTGATGACATAGAAAAACTGATGCAATCTGCCACCGGTTACGACTTTATATTGTCCAGCGGAGGTGTTTCTGTCGGGGTTGCAGACTTTGTAAAAGAAACACTGGAACGCAACGGCGAGTTGTTATTCTGGAAAGTAGCGATGAAACCAGGCAAGCCAATGGTGACCGGAAAGCTCTCAAGTGGCGCATTTTATTTCGGGTTACCGGGAAATCCGGTTTCAAGCATGGTTACCTGCGTGCAATTTGTTATTCCGGCCCTGCAGTCGTTTTCCGGCAGTGAATACCAGCCTCCTCCAACATTACAGGCGAAATGTCTGGTTGAACTTAAAAAAGAAGTCGGACGATTCGAGTTCCAGCGCGGTAGAGCTGCACTATCTGAAAACGGCGAAATGCAGGTATCGACCACTGGATTACAGGATTCGCATGTTCTCAGCTCAATGAGTCAGGCGAATTGTTTTATTTGTCTGGACCAGTTTGCTGATGGCGCAGCAAAGGGCGATAAGGTAAGTATCGTGCTTTTTGATTCCTACTACGGGCTACGCTAACCACAGTTGCTGGTAAGCACCACAAGGTAACTGAAAGTGAAACCGGGTTTTCCACAGGACCGTTACGTTAAGTAACGTTATTCCTGCTATCCAGATCAGTTAACCAGTCGATTTAATTTCGTAATGTCCAGACACAACAAAGGCGGCCGTAGCCACCTTCGTTATTTTGTACGACAAACAGATTCCAACCCTGAAACTTGCAAAAGCTCCAGATCGGGAGCTCTCGGAAGAGCTAAGTGCTCTTCGTAGGTTGAAATCTAAGCCTATGTTTTTTATAGACTTTTGTTTATCGCTTCTTCTTCCTGGAAGATTTTTTCTTAGAACGCTTCTTTTTGGAAGCCTTCTTCTTAGATCGCTTCTTTTTAGAAGCTTTTTTCTTAGAACGCTTTTTCTTTGAAGCTTTCTTCTTAGACCGCTTTTTCTTAGAAGCTTTCTTCTTAGAACGCTTTTTCTTTGAAGCTTTCTTCTTAGACCGCTTTTTCTTTGAAGCTTTCTTCTTAGAACGCTTTTTCTTAGAAGCTTTCTTCTTAGAACGCTTTTTCTTAGAAGCCTTCTTCTTTGAGGCTTTCTTCTTACTTGCTTTCTTTTTGGACTTCTTTTTTGAAGCCTTCTTCTTTGCTCTCGACTTCTTCTTTGAAGTACTGCGTTTCTTTGCTGTGCTACTGCGTTTCTTTGCAGCAGACTTTTTCTTGGTACGAGCCATTAAGTTCTCCTGAAGAGTTATAGGCGATTGGATTATAATCGTTAATTCATTGTTTTCAATAAAAAACAACGTTTCGCAGCGCTTTTAATACAAAAAAAGCACCAAATATTGTTAAAACATCATTTTTATAACCAATAAGTTAATAATTAACTCCGTTTTCATCGTTTAAAGCAAACATATTTGTGTTTACTTAACGCTGTGTGACCTTAAAACTATAAAATCTTTCCCGCTTAACGTGTTTTATTGAGTTAGAAACTAGATAACCGGCGTTATTTAAATGTTTTTTCCTTCTTCAACACGCAATCTATACCCTCAACCTGTTTACTTTCTCTATTAACCCGTACATCAGCATGGCAATACAAAC
>CAZQKJ010000318.1:0-4823 GCA_964593315.1 uncultured Granulosicoccaceae bacterium | reverse complement strand
AGGCTGAACAGTGCAGACTCGAGGCCAGAAATTTCTGAATTGAGTTGATTCAGGAAATAGTCATCCGCTCTGGGATTGGTAACTGTACCGAGTACGGTACCTTTAGCTACTTTGTCGCCAACATTTATGCTGCTAAATGCCAGATCGCCTTCGATGGGTGTTCTTATCCATTCTAGTTTGGCATTAACGAAGCTGTTGCCGCTTACGGGCATTAACTGAGGAATTAGTATTGCAGTGACGATAGTCAGCAAAATGGCAGAACCGATAAGGGCTCTAACTACACGCAGAAATTTATCAAATAGCGTTGGTGAAACTTTGCTACTCAATGTCACTTCGGAGTTGTGACCAGAGCTATGGTTAGAAGTCGCCCGCCCCCGAATACCGGTTATTTTTATCAACGGGATTTGTCCGGTATTAAGATTAACCTTCATTCTACTGACCTTTGCGCCTGTATTTCGCCTGCCGAACAGGGATTTCATTCAGAGCTATGTGAAAATTCTTTTCGCTAAAACGGCTGTTGTCTTTACCCAACTGCCGGTTATCGGAAGTTCATTATTGTTTGCTAATATGTTTTGTGGTTTATCCACGCAGATAAGGCAACAAAGAAACACCGTGATTAACGAGTAGGCGCTAAGCAGTGCGTTGTATGCGCTGTAGTCAGACCAGTAAAATGCACTGTGGTTTTGCGATAGTGTTTTAACTACCGCCACGGTGGTGATAACGCCGAGAAAGATAAACGGTGCTGCGAACCGCCAGTTGAAAGTGCGCCCTGTATGGGATATATCTTTTGGTGTCACGTGGAAGCGTTTGTTTCCCGGGAAGAACATACCGAGAAAAATGGCGGGAACCACCTGAAACACAGAAAGGGTTTTTTGTACTGATGTGATAAGTGGCATACATCGGCCACGGCTCACCCAGTAGAATACGGTACAAACCAATATGTTTTTTGGCAGTAGAATAGTAAATAGTTCTTCCGTGGTGCAGTTAAACACGTTGAGTCCGAAAAATCCGTATAAAGCAGGTGCTATCAGTAGCAGAAGCAAGTGCAGGTGTGTTATCCAGTAAAAAGGTATTTCCAGATAGAACAATCGGTCCTTTAGTTTCAGGCCGCTGGATCTAAGGGGTCCATGCGGGTCAGATAACAAGGCCATGGCACCGCGACACCAGCGTGTTCTTTGTAATAAGTATGATGGTGTGTCTTCGGCGGCGAGTCCTGTCGCGAGCTTTTCATTCAGATACACCGACTTGTAACCGAGCTCTTTGACCCGGTATCCGAAATAGACATCTTCCACAATGGAGTTGATCGGGTAGCCTTCAAGTTCTTCAATGATGCTGCGACGCGTTGCCCAGCAGCTTCCAACACACAGTGCATTCCCCCATGCATCACGGGAGGGCAAGCTGACATCGAAGAAGAATCGTTGCTCCTCAGCCCACGCCTTCTCACCGAACAGGTTTCTCTGCACCGGGTCGGGATTGCGAAAGTGTTGTGGTGCCTGTACCAATCCTACGTTGGTATCTTCGAGGAAGCTTGTCAGTCTGGTTGTTAGTGCAGGGTATAACTGAAAGTCCGCATCGAGACATAGCAGGTAATCTGCTTTTCCATGCGGAATTGACCAATTGAGATTAGCAGCCTTGGTTCGAACGGGTTGTGTGGCTGGCCGACGAAGATAGTTGACACCTTCTTTAGCGCACAGATTTTTGAGCCAGTCTCTTGACCCGTCGTCACAGATCCAGATAGTAAGAGCAGAATGGAAATCCTTTTTGGCGGCTTTGATTGTTTCGGTGAGAATTAACTTTGATTCAGAATGCGTTGGAATAAAAATATCGATGGTTTTGGCGATATTAATATTTGTCTGACTTAGTATACGGTCACACTGTGCTGTACGGTCGGTGTAACGTATCAGAGTGATGCACTGCCAGATGCTATACACTATAACCAGTAGTTCGGTGCCGAAAAACACATGCTGCCACAGTACTGCAGCATTAAATTCAAAGGCTTCCAGAGTTTCACTGTAGCGCCAGTGAGTGTAGTAAAGCTGCACAACAACAATGGGCAGCAGTACTGCAGCGCGACAGACCTGGTTTGCAGTTGACAACAATGGCAGTAATAACCACAGGCCTAGCAGCAATACGACATTTAAGTTTGTATATTCTGGGAACATTCAGGTTCGCATATCCACTTATGAAAAAACCGAATAGGGTAATCACTACTTGTTGTTATACGGATTAAGCATCATCGCTGAGCGCAGGATTAGCAGCACTGATCGTTCCATTGGATGCGGTATTCGAAACAGCGATAATCACTGCGAATTGGAATTCCGAGAGATTATGTTTGTGCCAGAGTAAGACGGTTATCTATACCCTTGTTATTAGGGAATACCGTACTAAAGGTCTAATATTTCTTACGCTTTGACAGTTATAGAATATGTGATAGGCAGAAGGGTGTAACCTACAACTGTTATTAGAATTGATTCTTTAAACAGCCAGTGTCCTGATAAGCTTTTGCATCATGTTGTCGCAGAGATTCAGCTGCTCCAGCATGATATACTCATCGGGTTTGTGTCCCTGTTCCTGCATTGAGCCCGGTCCACAAACAATTGTTGGAACACCCAGTCCGGAAAAATAGCCGGCTTCGGTGCCATACCCGACTTTAGTGGTAGTGCTGTTATCAGACAGTCTTTGCATCTGGCCGACGATATCGTGATCTTCGGGTGTATCCAGTCCCGGGTAAGAATTCATAGATTCAAGAATAATTTCAGCATTTGGAGACAACTCTTTATGCTGCGCCTCAATCTTTTGTGCCAGCTCTGAAATAGTACCCATCAGATCTTCACTTTTGTCAGTTGCCAGGTGGCGAAATTCAAAATCTATAACTGCCTCTGGTGGAACCATGTTTAGCGCCATGCCTCCAGTCAGCTTGCCCACATGAACGGTAGAGTAGGGGACAGTGTATGCATCGTCCTGAGCACCACGGACTGACAGTTCAATTTGTAGTTCCCGCAGCGCTGTTACAAAGTCTGATGCTACGTGCAGGGCATTTACAAAATTCGGAGCGAGTGCTGAATGGCCGTTGTCACCTTTGCATATAGCTCTGATTGCGGACTTACCCTTATGACCGATGGCTATATTCATCGATGTCGGCTCTCCCACTATGGCAAACGCGGGCTTGCCGATCGTTTCTGCCAATTGATCAATCATATGTTTGATTCCAACGCAGCCGATCTCTTCATCGTATGATAATGACAGCTTTAATGGTTTTTTGAGTCTGGTCTTGCTCGCGATGTCTGCGGCTGTCAGCATGCTTGCGACAAACCCCTTCATGTCGGTTGTGCCGCGGCCATAGACCCGATCGCCGACCTGAGTCATGGTGAATTCAGGGTAAGACCATTTCTGACCTTCTGTTGGTACGACATCAGTGTGGCCCGACAACAGCACCCCACCTTCCACTGGCGGTCCAATGGATGCGAACAATCCGGCTTTTTCTTCATCTGGATCATCTATTTGGTAGATGTCAAAACCTCGCTTTTCAAGGAACTCACGCAGAAAAGCAATCATCGGAAGATTACTATTTGCGTTAACGGTTGGAAACTCGATGAGCTTACCCAGATAGTCAACTGTTTGGGTCATTTCAACAACTGCCGATGTGTGAGGTTAACTCGGAAGAGCGATCTGGCTGTTATCATTGCAAGATGATACATAATCAACAGGGTCTTTAACTTTCAATGGGAGCCAGTGCTGTGATTTCACGTCTGAAAGACAGTTTGTCTCCGAGATCTTTTTGGTCAAGTTCACGTGCATAACGATGTCCGGCATAGGTGGCCCAGGCAATTGGTCCCGGAGCATTGGCATCACCTATTATTTTCACTGACTGTATGCCGTTGTCATTCCATTCGTGTTCGCGTGCTTTAAGGTCGAGGTAGAGCTGGTTGTTCTCTAGTCGTGAGGTCACCATCACAACCGCATCACAGGCAATATTTTCTAACTGATTAGTGTATACGCAATTGCTTGAAATAGAGTCTGTGTGAACCTCTGTTATACCACGATTCAAAATGATTTTGACTCCAGACTCTATTAGCCTTGCGTGTATTGCGCCTTGCTCTAATGTGTTGATAGTCCAGTCTGATACATACGCAGACGGAGTTATTAACGTGACATCTGCTCCGAGACCCGCCAATAACTCTGCGAGTACGCCTCCCATGTAGTAGTGATCATCATCAAATACAATTACATTGCCTGAGGGTATCTTGCCGTTCATCAGATCATCAGGTGTATAGATTGCAGCGTCATCTGCGATTTTCATCGGTACCACATGCTGGCGGGCAACACCGTCACGACGCCATGTGGCACCGCTCGCGATACAAACATTGTCAAACCCAAACTCCAGAATGCTGTCGGTATCAAGTTTGTTGTCGAGGTAGATCTCAACATCTGCGCGCTGTGATAGCTGGTATTGACGGTAATCCACTACGCGCCCCCATGCCGAGAGACCGGGTAGCTTGCTTTCTTTGCTTACTCTGCCACCAATTTCTGTTAGTGCTTCAGCTATGGCTACTTTATAACCGCGGCGACACAGTGCCCAGGCGGCTTCTAGTCCTGCGGGCCCTGCACCTACAATCAGGACATTGTTGCTGCTGCCTTTCGGGTTCATGGTCTCCGGGTGCCATCCTTTGCGCCACTCTTCCATAAACGTGGGGTTCTGAGTGCAACGACTCAATGACATGGTCATGTCACCGGTTATGCAGATATTGCAGCCAATGCACTCACGAATATCTTCGATGCGTCCTTCTTCGATTTTCTTTGGCAGAAACGGATCTGCGATAGAG
>CAZQKJ010000317.1:0-4858 GCA_964593315.1 uncultured Granulosicoccaceae bacterium | reverse complement strand
ATTCGGTGAAAACAACACCGGGAGTGAGCTAATGAATGCGTTCTGGTTGTTTCTGGTGGTGGGTGTTGGATTACTGGCGATTGAATTGCTGGTGTTTCAGTTCACCACCTTCTGGTTGTTCTTTGTCGGATTGGGCGCATTGGTAGCGGCGGCCTATGCATGGTTGCTGCAAGATGCCGGCTATCTTTCAACCACGCTGGTCTTTGTAGTGGCTTCCGGTGTGATTACCGCATTACTTTTTTCACCTTTGCGAAAATGGCAGTCGCAGTCTGTGGCTGGAATGGCAGGTAACAATGCAGTCGGTCAAAGGGTAGAAGTTACCCGTTCAATTAGCGATGGCCAGCCAGGACTTGCCAATTGGTCCGGCAGTGAGTGGCAGGCAGAGCTTGCTGACGGAGAGAGCGGCGCTATACCCGCTGGGGATAGAGCGCGGGTGGTAGCGGTGGAAGGTATTCGGTTGCTGGTAAAGCCAGCCTGATGTGGCCAGCCACTGACGCCGGGCCACTGATGTATGGCACTGACGTATGGGCATCAAAACTGGCCCGGTAAATCCTGGTTGATGAAGTTGGTTGTATAGACTTACTCACTTACTGCCATGTATCTTATCGATACATGGCATCTTTTAACGGCACATATTCTTGTTACCCATAGCAGCAATAGCACCGCAAGTGTGTGACAGGCTCCGAGATGGCAATGTTGTGCTGCAGGCACAGCCCGGTGCAGGTAAAAGTACCGGTTTGCCGTTGGTGCTGTTGCAAAGCGAGCTTGCAGGAAAAATCCTGATGCTCGAACCACGTCGTATTGCGGCACGTAACGTCGCTAACAGGCTGGCATCACAGCTGGGTGAGTCTGTCGGACAGACTATTGGCCTGCGCATGCGAGGTGAAACAAGGGTCAGTAAGAAGACTCGTCTTGAAGTGGTCACTGAGGGTGTTTTAACAAGGCTTTTGCAGAGCGATCCCTTGCTTGATGGCATCGCGGTGGTTATTTTTGACGAGTTTCATGAGCGTAGTCTTCACGCCGACCTTGGCTTAACTTTGTGTCTCGACAGTCAGCGATCTGTGCGTGATGATCTTAGATTACTACTCATGTCTGCAACGCTTGAGAGCGAGTTGCTTTGTAATCATCTGGGTGTATCGGAGCCGATCACCTGCCATGTCCGACAGCATCCGGTGGATATTATCTGGGCGCCCTTTACTCGTGTATCTGTAGAGCAGGCCATTAGCAAAATAGTCACCACAGCTCTCAATGATCAGACAGGCGATATACTGGTCTTTCTACCTGGTGTTGCAGAAATTGAAAGAACGGCAAGACTTCTCGATGCGAACTTGCCAGCTAATACTACGTTGCACCGATTACACAGCGGTGTCAGTGATAAGGCTCAGTCGCAGGCGACCGCCACCAATACCGGACAGAGCTCGAGACGAGTAATACTCACCACCAGTATTGCCGAAACATCAATCACCATTGACGGCGTCACAGTGGTGGTTGATTCAGGTCTCGAGCGACGTTCAAAAGTGGATGCAGCGTCCGGTATCGAGCGCCTTGAAACAGTGATGGCAAGCAAGGCTAGTGCAACGCAGCGAGCAGGGCGTGCCGGTCGTACGCAGCCGGGTGTGTGTTACAGGCTTTGGTCTGAAGAATCACATGCTTCTCGTGCTGCCAGTTGGCAAGCTGAGATTTTGCGTGCGGATCTGTCTTCTTTATTGCTGGAAACAGGTCTGTGGGGTGTGTCAGATGTTAGCCTGCTGCCGTGGATAGACGCACCGACTGATAGTGCAATTGATCGCGCCACTGTTGTGTTGCAGCGTTTGGGTATCTGGAGTGAAAAGGGTTTAACCGAGCATGGTCGTGCCGTAGCACGCTTGCCATTGCACCCTCGTTTAGGGCACATGTTGTTATGGGCTAAAGAACAGGGTGCTGGCAGTATGGCGTGTGTTTTGGCTTCAGTGCTTGAAGATCTTCCACGCTTGAGATCGGTAAGTTTTAATGAGGTGTTGCTGCGACCGCAAGCCGTGCACGCGCGTCGCGCCGCACAGTTGAGCAAGCTCTGCGATATTGAGATGGATGATTCAGCAGCAGGTATTGATGCGTCAGTATTGCTCGCCCGCGCTTACCCTGAGCGCATTGCCAAACGCCGAGCGGGTTCCTCTGCTGATCAGAATACCAGCTACCTTTTGAGTGGTGGTTCTGGTGCAATTGTCAGCACTGATGATGCGATTGCACAGAGTGACTATATCGTAGCTGCCAGTATAGGAGGCAAGGAAAGACAGGCACGTATTTTTGCAGCACTGCCGGCAGACACTGTGCTATTGAAGCAGTGGTGTAGTGATTTAATCGAAACACAGGATAAAGTCGCGTGGGACGAGACCCGCGAGCGCGTGGTGGCTGAGCGCCAGCAGTGTTTGGGTGCCATTGTGATGGAGAGCCACACTATACAGGACGTTGATAAATCACTGCGCGCATCGGCTTTAATAAACGCGGTGCGAAACAAAGGGCTTGAATGCCTTAACTGGCACAGTGATGTGTGTGAGTGGCAGTCGAGAGTATCGCGTATGCGGGTGCTTGAAGGTGATAAGACCAGTTACCCGGTAGTCGATGATGCGGCCTTACTTGATAGTTTGGAGTATTGGCTTCAGCCTTATGTTAGCGACATCACAAGCCTTAAAGCGTTAAGACAAATTGACCCGCTGCCGTTGCTGGCAAGTCTCCTCGATTACCAGCAGCAACAACATCTTGAAGACTGGTTACCACTAAAATACACGGTGCCCAGTGGGGCCAGTCATCGCTTGCGCTATCATTGCGATGGCAATCCGGTTTTATCGGTAAAGCTGCAGGAGATGTTCGGTTGTCGTGAGAATCCGAGTGTTGCAGGCGGGCGTGTTGCTTTAAAAGTGGAACTGTTGTCACCCGCACGCCGAACGGTTCAGGTGACCGAAGATCTTGCTAACTTCTGGCACAACAGTTATGCATCGGTAAAAAAAGACATGGCCGGCCGCTACCCTAAGCACCCGTGGCCGGACGATCCGGTGAATGCGGTCGCTACAGCGTATACCAAAGCGAGGCAGTCAAAATCACAGTGAGGGCAGAGGTTACTTACATCACCGTATACCATACTGGTAAGAAATTACCTGGCGAGCAGAGCACGTTCACGCCTGTGATGGTTCGACCAAAGCTCCCACTTAAATGACTGCGAAGACCAATGTCTAACAACGGTCGCAACTGGTAGTTGAACAGGCTCGTCCAGACTTGACCTGTCTTTTATGAGCGGATTGTCGCGCTCGGTTGCCATGTCTTCGGCCAGTACACCACCAAAGGTACCGTTGGATACTTTAATCTGATGTGTAGTGCTCGTTGGAGCTCGCCGCATTGAAAATAGTTTGTCAGGCTACATCAGGCAGCTGAACTGTTACGATGGTGCCAGAATAACTGATATACGGAAAAGTATGAGTTCTGAAACAACGTCATCTCGAACGCGCAAACGCAGACGCAGTCAGAAACGCGGAGAGCAACGTGAGGCATCTGTCAGTCTGCGTGACGTAAACTATCGCAATCTGCGCAATCCGTTTCCACCAATAGATGTATTCTCCGATGATCAAATAGCATCGATACACGAGACAGCACTTAAAACGCTTGAAGAGCTTGGTATGAAAGTGTTGCTTCCGCAAGCTATTGAAATATTTCAACGCGGTGGTGCGCGTGTACTGGCATCTTTGGATCCCCGTTCTGTCCATGTACCAAAGTTGGCGTAATCATGCACAATAGGCTCGTAAAACTGGGTGTTGTAGCGCTCCATAGTCTGTGGCGCAGAAAAGAAATGCCCACTGGGGTCAACATGCTTGAATGCAGATTCAAACCCTATCTCTGATTCACCGGCATCTGCACCGGCACAAAGCTCGGCCACCATGTTAAGCACTTCAACGTCGGTGATGAACTTTTCATAAGACACGGTCAAACCACCCTCCAGCCAGCCAGCTGAATGAATGATGACGGTGGCACCTGCCATTAAACAACCCCAAAGCCCGAACTGATTTTCGTTGGCGGCCTGAACATCGTTGAGGTTAGAGGCAGAGCCTGCAGCACTGCGCCATGGCAGCCCAATTAAGCGCGCCATTTGCCCTGCAGCCAGAGATGCCTGGAAGTGCGAAGGTGTGCCAAAGGCCGGTGAGCCGGATTTCATATCAACATTGGAGGTAAACGTGCCATAGCAAACCGGTGCACCGGGATTCACTAACTGCGTAAGCGTTATAGCAGCCAAAGCTTCTGCATGACTCAGTGTGATTGCACCCGCCACTGTGATGGGTGCCATCGCACCCATTAATGTAAACGGTGTGACGATTGATAACTGACCGTAACGAGCAAAGTCGATTAAGCCCTGCGCCATCGGAATATCCAGGGTACGCGGGCTATTGGTGTTGATAATGGTGTAGCAATGAGGTTCGGCTTTAAACTCCTGATCTGAGAGCCCGCGAAAGTCGCGAATCATTTCAAAGCTCTCCAGTACCTGCGGCGTGCCCCTTGAGAATACAAACAGAAATTTATCTGACAAGCTCAGTTGAGTTTCTACCGTAAAGTAGTGGCGCAAATTAACCGGCACGTCCTGTGGTTCAACTGACGGCGAAAGCATTTGCAGCACATCGTAGTGCTGCGCCATCTGTGTGTACTCACGATAATCCACTGCACTTCCAGGGCGACGGCCGCGTTCAAGATCCGTTGCATGAGGAGCTCCTGCTCCGGGTTGAAACGTTAGGGTACCCAGTTCAAACAATACATCGCGTTGCCTGCTGCCACCACGGCCCGTTATAGACTTTGGCGCACTGGCAAGAGCGGCATCGATCATCTCTCGACCGATATAAAC
>CAZQKJ010000316.1:0-4892 GCA_964593315.1 uncultured Granulosicoccaceae bacterium | reverse complement strand
GTTTCGGGCGATGACGTCAAGGCAGCGCTATCAGACGCTGGTCAAACTACAGACTACATACCAATTGAGTTTGCTTTTACCGTCATCAAAACCGGTGGCAAGACAATCTTATTGGATGCGGGTACCGGGGGTCAGCTTGCACCTACTGCCGGACTTGCAGCCAAAGGCGGGCTCGAAGCTGCTGGCATCACACCAGATTCAATTGATACGGTTGTCATCAGCCACATGCACCCGGATCATATCTTCGGCCTGATGGAAAAAGACACGAACGCGCAGGTTTATCCCAACGCAGAAATCATGATCGGTGAAACTGAATATAATTTTTGGACTCAGCCTGGTTTAATTGAAAAACTACCAGAACGACGCCAGGGTTTGGGCAAACGTATTCAAGCCACTTTCCCCACATGGAATAACGTTAGTCTTTTTAAAGAAGACACGGAGCTGGCACCAGGGCTTAGAGCTGTCCAGAGTTTCGGACACTCCCCGGGACATGTCAGTTTTCACATCAGCTCGGGTGATGATCAGGTATTGCTTATTGGAGATGCGATTATAGTGCCTGCGCTTTTTCTAGCGAATCTGGATTGGCAGTTAGCCTTCGACTCTGACAAAGAGCAGGCGACAGCAACTCGCAAAGGTATTGTTGAGCAGGCAATTGCAGACAACATGACCATTGGTGGTTATCACTTCGGTTTTCCCAATGCTGGAAAAATCGAAAAAGACGGGTCCAGCCACGTTTTCATACCAGCTAAAGTGTAAGTAAGCACAAAAGCCTGAAGTCAGGCCTTTCTTTGTTCCATCTGTTGCAAAGAAAGGCCTTTAAACGTCAGTACTGCATTGCGCAGGTATATGCTCCGCCATGTTGCTGAGCCAGTTCTCACTGATCTCTTCATCCAACACTGACACCTATCGTATATAAGCGTCCACTGTACCTGTAAGAAAATAACAACGCCTTCAGTTAACAAACCTTAAGTAAAGAAACATCGATGTGAAGGTTATTAGTTAAGGCACGTTTAGCCTGTCAACAGCGGCCCGCGAACAACGGTACTTAAATAACACGCGATTTGTAATGGTTCTAATAGAACTAAACACTCTGGTAACAGACTAATGCCCTCTAAGCAGTTACATCAATTGAAAAGCAGCCATTGAGCGCATTTAAGTTACAGGATACAAGCATGGATTTTACTCTCAAACGCAACGTCCGGATCGTCACATTTCTGCTTTTGGCGTTGGTGGTAACGCAGGCAGCGTATACGGCTTTATTCACTGCAGGTATCGCCGGGCCACGTCCGCTGATCTGGGGGTTGGAGGGTGTTCTCTTCTCAATTCTCGCGGCCTTCGCCGGTGCAGCGTTAGTGCAAGCCAGGAATTGTCACCTCGGATGGTCAGCCATTGCGTTTAGCGCTGTCCTTAATGTTGTACAAGTTAGTATTGGTCTCAAACTGTTTGGACCTTTTGGTGGAATTGCCCAGCAAGGCGAGGCGATGGCTCCACTGATCGGGGCTGTCGTTTCATTTTCCTTTTTGATTTACAACGCTGCAAAGGTACTGCTTGGCCTTGCCGCGCTGGTCTTCGGAATGGCCAAATTGAATCAAGGCTCTAAAACATTGGGGGGCTTAACTGCGCTGGCTGGCGCGGTGGCCATGCTAACCAATGCGATTATGATGGTCTTTGGGCGTGACGGCTTTTTGCCACCGCCTGTTGCAGGAGCATCGGGCGTAGTCGCAACAGTACTGTTGGCACTGTGCCTGATAAACATTGCCCGCGACGACTAGCCTGCATTCTTCAAGAGGATTCGGCGCTTGCAACCACTAAACAGCTGATCTCGCACCACAACTGCTTGTTCGATGCGGCTACCAGCGTCAACAAGCAGTATCATAAAATTGAAGATGCCACGTACTATTGCCCTGCACAGCCTCAGCATACCGCTGTGGAAATGACAGAGAATTGGATTGAGGGACTATCAGGTAAACCGGTAGCAAAGAGCTTAGGCCGTCTTAACCTGCCATACTTGAAATGAGCATCCCCTCATTTGCACAGCTGGACAGACTTGACCCTGATCATCAAGAAGGATGCTCCGGCTGGGAGATGTGTGACCAGCTGCGCTGAGATTCACTGGGAGCTGCTTATTGCAATTGCTCCTCAACACTACATTCTGGCGCCAGGGATTTTACACTTTCAATGGCATCGGCACGATCCTGAACAGTGGGATACATTGTGCTCGTTGCCACTACTTGACCGTTTGCAGACTTTACGTTGAAAAAAAACATGCCATTGGAAGATTCCTTTAGCACATAGCGCTTCTCGTTAGTGCAATTTTTTTTGACCGATCTTATGCCTTTGGATGCACTATCTTTGGCTTTGTAATTCTCACTCCTGAGAATCGCTTTACCCTCACCGTCAACAAAGGAAAAACTAAACGGCTCTGCCGCACTACTTTTCTTCAATACCGCTTTCATTTTGACTCCTGTTGTTACACCTCTGGTTCAGCTCTGCAAACACATGCAGGCAAAACGGCGGGTGAGGATACATAAGCTGATAAGATCAAGCGTCCTAAAACCTGTTTCAGGATTGAAAATTATACAGGTCTGCCCGAACCTTCTGACGAGAAGTTGTTTGTTTCCGCCTCAACAACCAGTCTGGTTTTTGAAGAACTATTGCTCCGATATTGTGCCGGTGTCACTGACTCTCTGAGCTTAAACTGAGCGTAAAATACCCCCATACTGTTAAAGCCCGATGCGTGAGCAATCTCCACCATAGTCTGATCCGTGCCAGCGGCTAACAGGCTTGTCGAATGTTTAATTCGGAGCGCATTAATGAAGGTTTTAAAATTGCCTCCGCTTTCCTGATTAATCAGCTCGGAAAGATCGTGAACCGGCATTCCCAGACGCCGCGCCAATTCCTGAATTTTCAAATCAGGATTGAGGTGCCAGTGATTCTCCATTATACGTTCACGGTATCCATTTAGTCGTTTGCTGCCAGCGCTTGTCGGCTCTTTAGAGCGGCGTGCACTGCGAGCTGCGTCAACGCTAAAACCCATCAAAAATGGATGCCGGATACTCGACAGGTAAAAAAATATAAAGGCCGGCAGAATAATCGCCACCGGTACAAAAACACCAAACTTGCTACTTCCCGCGATCGCCCCGCTAATACGGATAGATGCAGCGACAATTGCAACTGTTGTGAGGAATATCAGAATCGAATGCGACCGCTGCTCTGATTTATCCTTCGCACGCGCCGTATGGATTAGCACAAGACTCAATACCAGATAGGCGAGCATTGTAATTTCGGCTAAGCGCGTGGCGAGGTAGATGGTGAGTGCCGAAAAATCAGAAACAGTCGTTTCCACGTGCTGGCTCTTATAGAGTGCAGACTGAAGGAAAAATGGCATTGCGAGTAGCATGCTAAAGAGCACGGGTAACAGATGCTTTCCATCGCTGCTTGTCACATTTTTCCCAGCAACCAGACTACGGTTATATGCGTACCAAAGTGGACCTGTCAAGGCATAAAACGGGAGATACGCTTTGTTGAGGTGTGGATAAACTGACAACATGCCCAGCCGGTATCCAATCGCGTGCACCATCCAGACGAAAGACACGCCCGACAGCACAGCCAGGATTACATTCACTTCCCTGATGCGCGGCACAACCAGTTGCGCCATTGCCACCATTAGCAGAATGCCACTGGCGACTAAAAGTAAGTAGTACTTTTCCATATTTAAATCATTAACTTAGGACTCCTGTTTGTAAACGCCATTACTATTCCAGAATCGTCATATATGTCCTAAAACAGGTTTTAGGACACTGAAATTTGCTACCGCGCTCTGCTGATTAGAAAAAACGAGTAGATCGGGTTGAATAGCGCAATCAAGATGACACGCTTGATCGCAACCAATGGCTTAACTGTGGAGCTTCGATTTTCCTCGAAGACGGATCACTGGTGCAGGGACGCACAGTTTGTGATCCGGTCGCACGCTCAAGCTGCGCTTGCCGCAGAACGCGCGAATGCAGCCGGATCAACGACCATCTAAAAAGGTGAGTTTAAGAGATGAAGAATACAAATTGCTGAATATGATGATGCAGAGCCATTAACCGTGGATATTAACCAGGCTGTTGATAGCAAGGTGATGACACTATTTTTTCCTCTGGCACCACGGTGTTTCCAGCCGGGTGCAGCGCTCCTGCATTTCATTATCCGGTCTGCCATGAAGAACCGCCGGGTGGGGTAAGCATCTGCATCCACCATCAGACCCTGCCCCTGTGTGCCAATGCGTTTACGGCATCGGCACATCGGTAACATACTTAGGCACCTGATAACCCCTCTGCACCGCTGGACGCTCGGCAATGGTGGTGTACCATCGGGTGATGTTTTTATATTTTGTCAGGTCGATACCCTGCCACTCGAATCGCGATATCCATGGCCAGCAGGCCATATCAACTATGGAGTAGTCTCCCGCTATGTAATCACGAGCTTCGAGACGCTTATCCAACACGCCATAGAGACGTTTAGTTTCGTTCTGATATCGATCTTCAGCGTATTGAGATTTACCGGGATTGTATTTTACAAAGTGATGGGTTTGGCCAGCCATGGGCCCCAAGCCACCCATTTGCCAGTTTAGCCATTCAATAGTCTTCCAACGAGCTTCCGGATCAGCTGATAAAAACTTTCCGGTTTTCTCCGCCAGGTACTGCATGATTGCACCCGTCTCCATCATTGAGATGCCTGTCTCGTGATCAACAATGGCCGGTATCCGATTGTTTGGTGCTATGGCCAGAAAGTCGGGGGCAAACTGTTCGTCTTTTGATATATCAATCGGATGTACTTTATATTCAACCCCCAGCTCTTCGAGAAGAATAGACACTTTTCGACCATTCGGTGTGGTCCATGTATACAGA
>CAZQKJ010000315.1:3709-4905 GCA_964593315.1 uncultured Granulosicoccaceae bacterium | reverse complement strand
ACCCGCAGGCCTGATAGATAGGCAAATAAACAGCGAAATCAACCAACAAATAGATGGACCGGAAATAAAAACGGCGCACAGCGCCATGTCTGAGACGCCAGCGCCTGAAAAAACCAGTGCTCAACCGTTGCCGCCAGTAGAAGTACAAACCACCAAAAGTGATGTGGTAGAGCAGGCATTGCCAGGCGGCCAGTTATCGGAAGAGTTTGGTATTCGCAGTAATTCGTGTATCGATGTGATTCAACAGTCGCTCGATATGGCACTCGGCAGTTCCGGTAATTTAATACCAGACAACAGTGTTGTCAGTGCCTTGAATGATCTGATCGCGATTGTCGCGCAGGAAAATATTGATGAGCTGGGTAATCTTCTATCTCCGTTGTCGCAACTCCTTACCACAGCCGAAAACAGCACTTTAAATCAGTCAGAGACATTGCTGGTGCAAGAGGCAATTATCGCAGCCACGCTGAGTATTGACTCACTGGTAAGTGAAAAAGCTCTGCCAGATCTGGTGCCGGATGTCACAGATCGACTGGAAGCGGCTTTGGCGCAAAGAGGGGAGCGTGAACAAAACAGTGTTGAGTGGAGTCGTTCCTTTAATGGATTCCTGAACGAGGCAGACGAACTACAACCAAGGCTGTTTGAATTGTTTCAACGTTGGCGGGGCACCCCCTTTGCGGCCAGCCGGTTGTCGGGTGATATTAATCGATTGCTCCATGCGTTAAAGCAAAGTGCAGAAGAAGTAGAAGAGACCTCTATATCGTCTCTGGTGCACTATCTTGAATCCAGCATGGTGGATCTGCGCGACAGTGATACTCGCCCGTCGGACGCATTTTTTGATCTTGCTATAGAATCAATCGAGTGTCTTGGAGAAGACATAGAGCGGTTGCGCAATGGTGAAAGCGCTATTGATCGTAGTGACTTAATCGATCAGTTAAAACTCGCGGGCGCTACCGACAGTGCAGACACTGAAGACAGTATGGCGCAGAATACCTCTGATACTGGCGCACTGTATGAGGGTGAGTCTGTATTGGAGGAAGAAGATAATTCCGCATTCTTCGATGAAGCGTTTGATGATAACAATACGCTCGCATCGCAACCGGCTATTTCCGAACCTGCTAATACCGAATCGGTTATCTATGAATCTGGTACATCTGCTGAATCAGTCGACTGGGCGGATCATTGGGCGGATCATTGGG
>CAZQKJ010000315.1:0-3609 GCA_964593315.1 uncultured Granulosicoccaceae bacterium | reverse complement strand
TGGGCGGATCATTGGGCGGATCATTGGGTTGATCGGTTAGACAAGATCAACCAGTGTTATAGCGCAATCAATGCCCAACACAGCCAATTGCTTGAACTGCAATCACGGCTTGAGTCTGTAGTGGCAAAAGCTGAACCCAATACCGGTATTCATGTGCAATTACAGTCGTTTGTGGGAGAGCTGGCTCATGTGAACCAACGTCAAACTAGTTCAATTGCAGTGATGGATAAAGTGCTCGACGGTATTTCTGCCAGTGAGTCGAACTACTTGCGCACATCCCTGCTACAAACGCTTAAAGACGCAGCGCAATCCGCTGGCGTGCAGGTGCGGTTTGAGTTTGAAATGCAGACCGCTCATCCTGCACGTGATTTGACTGGACAGATTCTCGAGGCCGTCGGGCCACTTTTAAAGAGCATTGTCAGTGAAACAATTCAGTCTCGTAGCGCCCGAATAGAAGATGATAAACCGCCTGTCACAACCATTGCAGTTCAGATCAGCCGATCCGGTGAAACACTGCTAATAGAGGTGATCGATGATGCAGCCGGTGTGACATTGTATGATGACAGCTATGTGAACCCCTGGAGCCAAACTGCCAGAATGCGCCGGTTTGAAGCTCGGGATGATGCAGAGAAACGCAGAGAAAATGCTGATGCTGTTTCAAACCTCACCAACAAGGCGATCAATATCCGGCCGCTACTAAATCTTGCGGCGACCTACGGTGGTACAGTAACCGTTCAAAGTGACACACTTGGCGCGTATTACGGGGTAAAGCTGCCTCAGTTGAGTCGAAGTCATGCCGTGTTACTGGTTAAAGTGCAACAGCAAGTCATGGCAATTTCTGCATCGCAGGTTCAGCGGATAGCGTCCTGGGATGGAGACAACGCACTGTGTATTTCAGAGTTGATTGGTGTCGTGGCAGAGTCCGGTTTTACCCGAATGAAATCCTCGAACACCCTGTGTGTTTGCTGTGAAACCCCATTGAGTCAGCATAACGTGCTTGTAGATGAAGTGTTGGGCAGGGAAACTCTGGAGTTCAAGTCTGCAGGTCGCTTGTTTCCGACCTCGGTACCCGGGTATCTGGGAGTATCAGTATCGCGCAGTGGTCAGGTAGTTAAACTACTTGATATCGATTACTGGATGTCTGTCGCGAGTAAGCGCACCAGTTAGATGTGCTTTTTTAAAGAAGTGCCTGGGCTGATTGCCCAGGACTTGAATTGAGTTGTTGCCAGCCTGTGTTAAACAGTGAACAGCTGGTGATCTAACTCTCGCAGGTGGCTGTGAGTTCGAAAGGAATGCCGGTGGTTTCCGAGATTGCTTCGTCAAAGCTGCCGCGGATGACCACTTGTTTTGAGCCAACCACAATAGACTCTTCCGGGTTGCTCAGTGTCGATGTGTAGAACGCCTGTGGTGATCCGGCTCCAGCGCCTACATGCATTTCAACCCAGCCGCCGTTACCATCAGCAGAGATTTCGAATTTTTTGCCATCTGGCAGTACACCAGAACCTGCATAGAGATGAACTTCTTCGTAGAACTTGCCAATGTGGCAGTTGCTGACAGCAAAGTTTGCCGGGCTGTCTTCAATTTTGATAGTACCTATATTCTTTATCTTAGCCGTGAAGCCAACAGTGCCCAGACTGACGATAAAGGCGGTTGCAGAGAAAATTAGTATTCTTTTCATTGGTAATTCCCGCTACTGGTTATTTGCTGATTCGCGGCATGCACCGCTGACAACCCAAATGTTATTACGTTGACATAGAAATGTCGAATTCACCTAACAAGGTTACTGTAAGTAACTGTTTTAAATTGAAAAACAGCGTCACAGACTCATTGTTTCAATGGTGAAATTCAGGATTTCAGCCGAATTCTTACAACGGTGTAATCCTTTACTGCTGGTTTTACCGGGGAATGATGACGTCTGCACACAGTTATTAACGATTGCCGGTGCAGGCTTGCAGCGCCTATTTTAGCGAAAATCACAACATGTGGTATTTGACGCAACTTATCATCGCAAGAATACCGTCATAGGAAGTTTGTGTCCAGAGTTATGCCATCCGTGAATCGGAAATGCCGTTGTCACATAACATTTTAGAAAGGTTTGGAATTTCAGCCGTTTGCCGATGCTTTTGGTTAGGAGATTCGGCGCATTATGTGAAAATAGTTGATTGATTTGGTCAGGTAATGCTACATTTTCTCTATAAATTTGGCATATCAGGCGCTGGAAGCATCAGCGCAGAGACAGAGAAACAGGCATGAAAGAGGAAGAATTCCCAGATCCGTTGGTCTTCACAGAGTCTGCGGCACTTAAAGTGAAAGGGCTTATAGAAGAGGAGGGTAATCCGGAACTCAAGCTCCGTGTATTCATTTCCGGCGGTGGTTGCTCCGGTTTTCAGTATGGTTTCACCTTTGACGAAGACATCAATGACGGTGACACTGAAGTAGAGAAGGAAGGAGTAAAGCTTCTCATTGACCCGATGAGCTATCAGTATTTGATCGGTGCCGAGATTGACTACACTGAAGGTTTAGAAGGATCGCAGTTCGTCATACGGAATCCTAACGCTACAACCACCTGTGGTTGTGGATCTTCCTTCTCTGTGTGATTTCTCTTAAGTGAAAAGGCTGGGCAAGCACTAGTTTGCATTGAACCGAACAAAAAAGGGCACTCCAAAGTGCCCTTTTTATTGCCTGCCTTTAAGCGCGTCAATCCCGATCAACCGTTACTGTTTTGCACCAGGGCCGCACCCAATATAACCAATCCCAAGCCCAGTATTTTCATTGTATTGACCGGCTTCACCTCGAGTCCAAACGCCCCGATCTGATCAATTATGGTTGACCCGATTAGCTGCCCTGCAACCATACATACAAAAAACAGAGCAACGCCCAGCACCGGCGCTGTCACGATAGACCCCGCCACAAAGATCGCCCCCACTATTCCGCCGATAATTACCCACCAGGGTAAATACTTGAACTGAGAGAAATCAGCTGACGCCTTACCCCAAACTAACCACAGACAGAATGTGATTAACAAGCTGATTGAAATAGAAATACTGGCGGCCAAAAGAGGACTCCCCAACACCCGTGCCATCGTCGCGTTGATGGCCGGCTGCAAAGACAAAAAAGCACCCAGAAGCACCGCCGCGAACACGTATAGATAGTTATTCAACTAGCAATCCCTTTTGGTATTGTTAAAAATCTCAGTAGAGAGCACATACTAACCGCAGTTGCAGTAGCGCATATTTTTGCTTTTTGATTTAGGGTTTTGACTTTCCCCGAGCATCTGAATTGTTTTTTGAAGTCAGCCGTAGCCGGGAATAAGCGCTATGGATGGCGCGTTAGCGCTTTGTACCGGGACGTACCCATAGCTTATAAATAATAGGCGCGACCCGGTGGAGGTTGACTTTAAAAAATGCCGATTTTTCACAAGCGCCGGGGTTTGCGCGCAGCCCGAAGGGTGAATGCCAGGGAGGGTGTGAATAAAAACGGCATGGATGCCAAGCCAGAGCAATAAGCCAACAAAAAAACTACTTACTCAACAACACAAGTAGCATTATTCTCCCAACCCCATCCATCACCGTCTGCATCAGACGCTGCGCTCTCGCAAGCCGGGTGCTC
>CAZQKJ010000314.1:0-4949 GCA_964593315.1 uncultured Granulosicoccaceae bacterium | reverse complement strand
GCGTTTTCCAGTCTGCGCATCAATATTGCCGCCACTGCCATCGCGGCGGAAGCGATCACAGTAAACACCAGCGCTAGAATTTGATCTGAAACAATGGGCTCAAAACTGATTACAACCACGCCAAAAAAGGACAACATAATCGCAAACGTACGCGTCAGACCAACACGCTCACCCAAATATAGAACTGCGATAATTGTTGAAAAGGGTACAACCAGTTGTGCGGCGATTGCGACAGCAGATAAATTTTCAGTCAAATACATAGCGGAAAACATAAACGGATAATGCACAACACCCAGTAAAATTCCGATACTGAGAATGACTTTCATTTGCCCTTTGCGCCATCTTGCGAACGGACACAACAATATCAACACCACCACAAAACGGATTGCGCTGAACAAAAGAGGTCCGAAATCTTCGGTTCCGTACTTGCCCGCTATATAGTTAAAACCCCAACAGGCATTGATAAAAATCAACAGCAATAAGTGATGGTACTTCAAGTCAACCCACCTGCTGTCTCAATACCTGCCAATGAATAACTGACTAATGGCAACTTAGGAATCTACAGTTTTACTACTGATCAAAGATGAAGCATTTACCAGCACAATACCAATGGAAACCAATACCAGCGCTACGAGAACATTCCAGTCCAAACCTTCATTGAGAATTAGCCAGCCAAACAGCACACCAAATACCGGCGCCAGAAAACTGAACACCGCCATATCTGACGCAGGATAAACAGACAAAACCCAGAACCAGGTTAAAAATCCAATACTCACAACCACCACTACCTGAAACGCAAATATACCTAAGGTAAACGCCGTTGGCTCTCTCCAGGTCTCTCCTAACCAAACCGCACCAATAATCAAAAGTGGCGCAGACACCGCGAGTTGATAAAGTAGTTGCATTTCAGGACTGGCTTTGGAGAGCCTTGTGGTTCTCGCAAGCAATGCGATAGATGCCCACAGGGTCGACGCCACAAGACAAAACAAATCACCGATCAGGGACTTATCACTCACTGGGTTATCATTCTGACTCAACGCTATGATTACTCCAACGCACGCAAGCATAAGGCCCGCTATCCGCAACGGCGTTAAAGAATCACCTGGAATAAGAAAGTGAGCCCCTAATGCCACCCAAACTGGCATGGTGTAAAATAGCACAGAAGCTCTGGCCACCGAAGTATAATCAAGGCCGATAAACACCAAAGTAAACTCAAGCGCAAAGAGCACCCCGGCCAACACTCCAGGCCACAAACTGCCGTCTACAACACTCAGACGACGCTTCATCAAAATGGCAAACCCCAAAACAACCACAAAGGCGCAAGCAGAACGCAATCCGGCCTGAAATACCGGATGCATAGCGGAGTTCACAAGCTTAACCAACACTTGATTCAATCCCAATAGAGCAGAAAATACCACCAACACCAGAGCACCGAAGCCATCAATACGTGTTTTCTTTTCCACCGCTTAACTTAGCGCGGCAACAGACAATTTTCCGGTCACATTGTGTTTCTCTATCAGCGACTGCACCAAGCCATCTGCGATCGCCTCACGCACAAAGACGTCAATAAACTGTGCGGCCTCTGGCCTGTTCATTCGACACCCTATTGATTGCTTCACCGAAGTAAAGCTTGCATCCAGTATTCTCGAACCGGGTAATTGCGATTGTTGCTCAATGAGTTTGGGACGCAATCCGGCCAGCGCTTCAAGCGAATTGTCTACAAAGAGCTTGAAAGCCGCATCATGACTTTCAACTTTGTTGAGCGTTGCATGCTTTAGATGGTCTGACAGATATAATTCAAAAGCTGCCCGCGCTTTGATAGCGATACGGACACCTTCTGCATCAACTGACTCTACCGAGTCAAGTTTTGAGTTTTCAGGCAGCAGATACGTTGCCTGTATCTCACAATAGGCGGGACTAAAAGCAATGGTCTTGGCACGCTCAGGCTCCGCGGCTATGTTTGCGATATCCCATTGATCCAATGTTGCAGCATCAGCAACATCCCCAGGGCCCTCGTAAGGCACCAGTCGAACCGGCACACCCAGCTTGTTAGCAAGTGCCAACGCAATAGAGGGCGAGACGCCGGCAGGGTCTCCGTTTTCAGCCACACTGTTGACCAACAGAAAATTGGACATATTGATACCGACGCGCAGTACGCCCGTAGGTGCCAATTGCTGTAGGATTGTTTTATTCATTTGATCTGCCTGTCTCTTCGCAGATCATACCACCGGCGCAGTGCTGCCGTTTATTGATTCGCTACCGCCTCAGCGACCAACCTTATTCCCGATAAATATCTGTGCGCATATCTAATATCTGTGCGCACATCTCAGGCACCGGCCATCAAGTACATTCGATCACGATCCGGGTACCTTTACCCTTTCTGATAGTAACATCTGCGATCGTCAATAATCCATCCGGATCTGCAGTAACAGAGCCCTGGGCGAGAACTTTTCTACCATACAGAGTTCTCCAGCCGCACTGTTCACCCGCTCGCACCGAAAAACGTTGCGTATTTCTGGGAGTTATATCTGCGGTTTGCACATCACTGGTTGAGCGCACGGATACTTCGTAGCGTTTGGGTTCATCGACAATGGATTTGGCAAATTGGGTGTGAGGGGTCGCCCACTCAATATCCATGTTGTAGGAGTCATGTTGATCGAGCCCTGGTGACATGGATCCCGAGCCGGACGCATTCTGCACAGAAAGAAAGCTCATGTTTACCGGATATTTCCAGCTGAAGTCAGCATCGTGCCCAAATCCGAAAAGGGATTTATTGGTTGCTGCAAAACCCAACCAGCTATGCCCTGCTTCTGCTTTTGAACGTGCGGAGAATCCAGCCTTAGCCTCATTCAACACACGGGCAAAGGGCCGACCTTGAGTTTCCCAATCAATGACTGTGTCAGCTTTTCCATGCGCCACCATCAGGAACGACATATCGTCACCGCGCCGCTGAACTAACTGCTCGTGGTGGTTCATCCAATCCCATACACCGGTACCGCTGTAGCGGGAAATATTTTCGCTGTAGGGACCTCGATTCAAAATCGACAGATTAGTCGATTGATTACCCCATAGCTTTACCATGTCTTCCTGAAATCGCGGACTACTCCGATAGTTAGTCATCGGCTCACTGCCGTAGACACCGGCAAATATATTGCCGTAGCGAATGCCATAGCTCAAAGATCCGGACCCACCCATTGAGTGTCCGTAAGCATGCAGTAAGCCGGCGTCAACATTGATTTCAGGGTCTGCAATGGTATCTTTTATAGCCATCATGACGCGCTGTTCGGTAAAGTTTTCAACATGACCGGATCGAGGAACCGAACCACCCCTCTGATAGTCATGCTCTGCCGCGTACCCGAACCACCATGAGTGAATGGTCCCTTGCCCGGGCCCCGGATCACTCGGGAACAGCTGAATAACCTGCCAGCCATAATCAGACACGTTTTTGATACGGAACTGCTCGCCATAGGCATGCGGTCTGACCAATAACGGATAAGATCGTTTGGGGTTGTAACCCTCAGGCAATGTGATGGCATAGTTGTATGCATAGCCGTTTAATGTCGGATTCCACTTCGCATAATCCATATACTGCGTATACACCCGGCCTTTGCCGTTGTTCATTGATACGGTTAAAACAGGCTTGGGGTTTGAAACACTTTCACGCACTGGATTGGCAAGCGAATTTTCCCCAACCACAATAGATCTGTTTTCACGTCCACTCGTCACGGAGGTCACCGCATAGTACCAATCCCCAGGCGTACTGGTAGTGTGAACAAACAGCCCCTGTTGCGGACTTAACGGGCTACCCAGTTCGCTTATCACATACGTTGCCGGCACCAGACCGTGCGCGTGTTTATTCATCGAAGTAGCGGCATCTAACGGCCCCCATTTACGCGTGAGCAGCTCAGCGGAATTAATATTGGCTTCAGTGATTGGTGCGGTGTGTCGGTAGACGTTGTAGCCCGCATTGCCGGACACCTCCAGCCAGGTCAGGAAAGTCTGACCATCACGATGCTGTGCTGCGATCTGATTTACTTGTGACCCTCTTTTGGTAGCCGATGTTCTGGGTGTCGTGGGTCTGCGGCGTGTCGACGCAAGCTCAGACAAATAATCAGATGAAGTTGAACTGGCAGGCACCTCAGGTATTGCAGAAGTGATATCCACAACTATGCCGCCGTCCGGGACCACTGCATTCGGAGCTGCGGCAGCAAGAGGTTCAGACTCAATTACCGGTACTGGCTTAGGTTCTGGTTTAGGTTCTGGCACCGGCACTGTTTCCGATGCTGGCACAGAGGCGATTGAAACACCTCTTGCAGTTTTGAAAACCATACTGAATGACGTCCAGTCGCTATCCACCCCACGCTGCCAAAACCGCATCGTTACAGACTGGCCGTTGGCTGGTAAACCACTCGAGGTAAATTCCCATGGTTCACTATGAAAGTTACGAACGCCACTATCAATCAGACCACCACTTTCAGGGGTTAGCCCCATGGTGATTCGCCACTCATGGATATCGGCTTCACCGGGTGAGAAGTAGATAGTCGCAGTGTCACCGATGAGGGTGTCACCCTCAAGCGGATGGGTGATGGATGCAAGATCACCCGAGGATTGTGCGTTAACTGACGGAGCCAGCAGAATCAGACCCAATGTGACAGTACACAACCACCTCATCACACTGGCGCTTCTGAAAATCCTATCAATGAAAACACCGAAAATACAGAACATTAATTTACTCTTAACTTTACTTGCGCAGCATCACATCTGCGAACATGCTTATTCACGGGCCACAATACCGCGGCCACAGTTAGGGAATATTAAGGACAGGCAATCGTCAATCGCGTGCCAGAACCTGCCATGATTGGCACCGATGATACAGTGAGCAACTGGTTGCCAGCTACGCGCGCCGTGCCGACGGCTATCGTACTATTGCTACTTGCATCAAGTGCACT
>CAZQKJ010000313.1:0-4967 GCA_964593315.1 uncultured Granulosicoccaceae bacterium | reverse complement strand
CTCGCAGGGTCCTGAAATCGTACCTGGGCACCTTCTGCTTCTAACAGATAGTTGCTGATTTCCGGTATCATTTCGTCAATCGATGGCGCTCTGAAACCGATAGACCAGGTCATGCAAGGGTCATCGATGGCGATCCCGTGGTGTGCATACTGCGGTGGCAGGTATAGCATATCACCAGGTTTTAAGCGCCAGGTTTCATCGGCTGCAAAATCACCCAGTAGTGCAATGGTGCTGGAAGGTGAGGGTGTAGTGCCGTGGCGCGGTTGGTTTTCGATCTGCCATTCGCGCACTCCGTCAGCCTGAAGTAAAAAAACATCATACTGATCCACATGTGCGCCGACTGAACCACCAACAGGTGCGTAGCTGATCATCAGATCATCGATGCGCCAGTGTGGTAGAAACCGAAATGGTTCCAGGTATTGTTTAAACTCTGGCAGGAGTTTTTCTACATCAGATACTAACAGTGACCACTCACTACCGGTGACATCGTCAAAGAAGTCTTCGCTTAACGGACCAGGACTCAGGCGCCACTCATTGTTGCCACAGTGTTCTATATAACGTGAGTTGCAATCTTCCTCGCAGGCAAGGCCTGCAAGCTCATTGGGGTCTATCGGGTTTTCAAAGTTTTCGAATGCTGCACGCAGTAGCAACGGTTTTTTTTGCCAGTATTCTGCAAGAAAAACAGATTCATTCAGGCCCTTGGGCCACTGAAGCTTCATGTCATTTGTTCAGGCAGAGAGGAAGTAAGTTCCGCTGCCAATCCAATGTAGTTGGCCGGGGTGAGCGCAAGGAGTTGTTGGATAACCGGCTCATCCAGCTCAAGCGTTTTGATAAACTTATGCAAGGTTTGCTGAGTTATTTCTTCGCCGCGTGTCAGCGCTTTGAGTTTCTCGTAAGGGTTTTCGATTCCATATCGCCGCATAACTGTTTGGATAGGCTCTGCCAAAACTTCCCACGATGCATCAAGGTCTGCTGCCAGTGCAGTTTCAGATACCTCAAGCTTGTTGATGCCTTTAAGCAGAGACTCGTAAGCGATTAACGAATGTGCAAAAGCCACTCCGAGATTTCTGAGTACCGTGGAGTCTGTCAGGTCTCGCTGCCATCGTGATACGGGGAGCTTTGCACTGAAGTGATTAAACAGCGCATTGGCGATACCAAAATTGCCTTCCGCATTTTCAAAATCAATAGGATTGACCTTGTGGGGCATTGTTGATGAGCCGACTTCACCGTCGACCAGTTTTTGTTTGAAATAGCCCAGTGAAATGTAGGACCAGATGTCTCTGGAAAAATCGATCAGTATGGTATTGATCCGTGCGTAGGCGTCGAATAGCTCCGCCATGTAGTCGTGTGGTTCAATTTGGGTGGTGTAGGGATTGTGGGTAAGGCCCAGTGACTCGACAAAATCATATCCGGTTTGCAGCCAGTCAACTTCGGGGTATGCCACAGTGTGTGCGTTGTAGCTGCCGACTGCACCGTTCATTTTACCCAGGTATTCACTGGCCTCAGTGGTCGCCAGTTGGCGTTGCAGTCGGGCAGCGACATTGGCCATTTCCTTACCGAGTGTCGTCGGTGTTGCTGTTTGGCCGTGGGTACGGCTTAGCATCGGAGTCGTGGCGTGGGTTTGGGCCAGTGAAGCAATACTGGCAGTCACTTTTTTCACAGCTGGTAGCATGACATCAGAACAAGCGTGCTGCAGGCTGAGTGCGTGCGAAAGGTTGTTAATATCCTCACTGGTGCAGGCAAAGTGAAGAAAGTTGGCGGCTGCATTCAACTCATCATCTGCTTCGAACTTTTCTTTTAACAGATACTCCACGGCTTTTACATCGTGGTTAGTGGTTGCTTCAATTTCTTTAACACGTGCAGCGTCATCGGCATTGAATTCAGCTGCTAGTGAGTCGATCTTTGCGTGCTCGGTATCGCTCAGTGTGAGGTCAGTGATATCCGTATTTCTGGCTAACGCCTGTATCCAGCGAAGTTCAACAATGGCACGGTTGCGAATCAGCCCGTACTCACTGAAATACTGTTGTAGTGGTTCCGATTTTCCGGTGTAGCGTCCGTCGACAGGTGAGATAGCAATCAGTGCGTCTGGCATGGTGAGTCTTGTGTGAGAATGTATCGCGCAATTATCTCACGCAGCCGACTTGCTTGTAACCTGTTTCAACGGCCGAGAATCGAAACCATGGAAGGATCCTGAGCTCGCTTAAAATCTCTTTGTTGACATGACAATTTAATGGCCGTCGGGATGCCGATGGACGCGAGGCTATTAGCCACCTGTATCAGCGACGTAACCCGCGGCTTCTATTCCGGCGATTGCGCATATCTCATCGTTGTCGGAGATGTCGCCAGTAATGCCCACAGCTCCGATGATATCGCCAGACTTGTTGCGTACCAGCACCCCACCTGGCACCGGCACTAATGCGCCATCACACAAGGAATTCATTGCCTGTATAAAAAATGGCTCCTGTTTGGCGCGCTCGAATAATGCTCGAGAACCCATCCCCAATGATACTGCGCCAAATGCTTTGCCATGCGCAATTTTTGGGCGCAGGGCACTGGTGCCATCCTGACATTCGCACGCGCGCAGACTACCACCCGCAGTCAGCACGGCCACGGCCATCGGTTTGAATTGCTTTGATGCCTGAGTTTGCAGTGCAACATCTATTATTTTCTTTGCATCGTCTAATGACAGATCCATTTTTTTTTCCTTACCAGTTACGGTGCTGTGGAGCGCGATCTCACGTTATATTGTGCATAGCGTTAGGTAGCTTAGGCTATCCTCGGCGCAGTGCCAGAATTTCATCAATATCTATTTTATCCGGGTAGCGGGAAAATTCGGCGTTGTTTTCCTCAATCGCGAGAATAGACATCCGATCTGCAAGCTCGTTACCTTCAACACCGACATGGCCGTTAACATGCAGAATCTGTATCTTGTCTTTCAAAGTCTGGTGTAGGGAGTACAGTTCTTTGATCAACTCCAGATTTTTTATCTCGCCACCGGGTCTTGTCCAGCCCTTTTTTTCCCAGTTGACCGCCCATTGTGTTACGCATTGTATTGAGTATTTTGAGTCGCATAGTATTGCCACACTGCGACCGTTCTTTGTTTCATTATTGGCCAATACCAATGCCTGATACAGTGCGTTCAACTCGGCAGTGTTGTTAGTACCATTGGGGTTGTAGAGGCCGTACCAGAGTTCATCAACCTTGCCATCTCTGTAGATCGCCATACCGGATCCGGCTTCACCCGGGTTAGGTTCACACCCGCCGTCGGTATAGATTAGCGTGTCACTGGTAAGGGTGGTGATGTCGCTTGCCGACCAGGTTTTTACTCCGGTGCGGTTGGCGGGTTTGCCTGTGGTTTTAGCGGCAGCACGACCTGACGAACTACTTTTGTTGCTCTTTGTGGCAGCACCGTTACTGTAGGCCTCTTCTGCCTCTTCGCGAGTGGGGTAGGATTTATACTTTGCGCCGGCGAAGCCATCGACTTGCTTCTTGCAGCTCGGCCAATCGGTGTATATGCCGCTGTTGTGGCCCTTCCAGACGACATAGAATTTGCTTTTTGCCACGTGATGTAGAGTTCCGTCAGAGTGTTTTTATTACCACATCGAGTATAAATCGGGACAGCGATATAAGGTAGCTCGAATCTTGTGCCGCTGTGGTTGTCGTTAACACATGCATGCCCGTGATGGGCTGTGCATTACACTGTGGGCCTGTGCAATCACCAATGTCTTCACTATGACTGCGACCCCGATACTGCATTTTTCAAAGGATGAATATGCGGCGAGAATAGCCAATACGCGCCGATCCATGCAGCAGCGTGGCATTGAACTGTTGATTGTGTCTGATCCTTCCAACATGGCCTGGTTAACCGGTTACGATGGTTGGTCGTTTTACGTACATCAATGTGTGGTGCTGGCCCTCAGTGGTGAGCCGATTTGGTTTGGTCGCGGTCAGGATGGCAAAGGCGCATACAGAACCTGTCATATGAGCCACGACAACATTATTGGTTACCCCGATCGTTATGTGCAATCCACAGAGTGTCATCCGATGGAGTATCTTTGTGTGCAACTGGCGGATCGAAAACTGGATAGTCTGCACACAGGTGTTGAGATGGACAACTACTGGTTTTCAGCCGCGGCTTTTGCCAGTTTGAAAAAGAACTTACCGAATGCATCATGGGTTGATGCTACCTCACTGGTGAACTGGCAACGTGCAGTCAAGTCAGAACAGGAGCTCGATTATATGCGCACTGCGGGCCGGATTGTCGAGCGAATGCATCAGCGTATCGTAGACAAAATTGAACCCGGAATTCGCAAGTGTGATTTGGTGGCAGATATCTACGATGCATCCCTGCGCTATGACGAAACACTGGGCGTTGGTGGGGATTATCCTGCTATCGTCCCGTTGTTACCTTCGGGGCCTGCAGCGGATGCTCCCCACCTGACATGGGATGATCAACCGATGAAAGCAGGTGAGGGCACCTTCTTTGAAATAGCAGGTGTTTACCGGCGGTATCATTGTCCTTTGTCGAGAACGATATTCCTGGGTCAGCCAACCAAGACGTTTTTAAATGCCGAGCTTGCCGTGCTTGAAGGATTACAAGCCGGGCTTGAGAAGGCGCGCGCGGGAAATACCTGCGAAGATATTGCGCACGCTTTTTTTGCTGTGTTAAAAAAGTATGGTATCGAAAAGGATAATCGTACCGGCTATCCCATCGGCATTTCTTATCCGCCTGATTGGGGAGAGCGCACTATGTCACTGCGCTCTGGAGATACCACCGAGCTTAAACCAAACATGACATTTCATTTCATGACGGGGTTGTGGATGGATGGCTGGGGTTTCGAGATCACCGAGAGCATTGTTATCCGCAATGGTGAACCCGAGTGCCTTGCCAACTTCCCGAGAAAGTTGATTGTTAAAAAGTAGCGAGCAACAGAATAAACAAGTGTATGGATGTTTACAGCTAACCG
>CAZQKJ010000312.1:0-4969 GCA_964593315.1 uncultured Granulosicoccaceae bacterium | reverse complement strand
TTAACCCGTCAACGGTTTTCAAGACCGCCGCATTCGACCACTCTGCCAACTCTCCGTGCCGTTCGCCTCAGCGAAGCGGGGATTTTACGCAAATGTTTGCCTAAAAGCCATGCTTGACGCTAATTCGGTTATTGAAATTTGGTCATAAGGACCCTATTGTTACACCATGCGAATGACGAATAGGTATAGATGAGAATCTTGCCACGTCAACCTGATCGTTTTTACTACTAAAACTGGAGCTCAACTTGGCTACTCAAATTCTGGATCGTGCAGGTAACGCGATAAGTACTAATAAGGTACTGCGCGATACCTACCGCCTGCTTTCAATGACGCTACTATTTGCAGCGTTCACTGCCGGCGTTTCTTACATGCTTAAACCGCCACACATGACTGGCATGATCTGCTCTCTCGCAGCGATGGGTCTTTTGTGGTTTGTACTGCCGAAGGTTGCTAATTCAAGTAAAGGTATCATGGTGGTATTTGCCGTCACAGGATTGCTGGGTGTAGGCCTGGGGCCCATGCTCAACCACTACCTCGCAACATCTAATGGTGCGCAACTGGTAGGTACCGCACTTGGTGGCACTGGCATCATTTTCATGGGTCTGTCTGGCTACGCGCTGATCACTAAGCGTGACTTCACTTTCATGCGCGGCTTTTTGTTCGCCGGTATGATCGTGCTGTTAATGGCAATCGTTGCCAGCCTGTTCATCCAGATGCCTGCACTGAACATTGCAATCTCTGCAGCGGTGATCTTACTGATGAGTGGTTTCATTCTGTTCGACACCAGCAGAATCGTAAACGGTGGCGAGACTAACTACATCATGGCGACTGTTGGTCTGTTCTTGTCTATCTACAACATCTTTCACAGCTTGCTTTTCCTGCTGGGTATGGGCGGAGACGACTAAGTCACCCCTGTCACTCAACATGGCAGCTGTAACTGATTGCCAAAATATAAACCCCGGCCTTGCCGGGGTTTTTTTTGACCACAATAATGACCAAAACCTTTAAGGGGACTGCCAATGGACATGGGTTTGAAGATAGCAATGGCTGCCATGATGGTATTTTTTATCTGGCGCTTGTGGCCTGCTACTAAACACGCTTTAGAAAACGATGAGAAGGGCACCAGCAATGACTGGATGACCGTCGCATTGTTATTGGGTGGTGTTGTGCTGTTTGTGATCGTTTTGATGAAACTGGTCTGACCTACCTACCCGCTCTTCATACCGATTCTGCCAGCCCCGCACAATTTACCGGTGTGGAGGCTGCCGGGCAAGGCTGACAGAGAGAAAAAGTATCCAAGCTCAATAGCCTGCCTTTAAGCCCGTTACAAACCACTACTTACCTACTGTACGCACATTCATGCTTTTGGAACTGCTCAAACTAGCACTGATCCCGCCTGCACTTAACGTTATTGGTTTACTGGCGGGACTACTGGTTTCAATTTTTCTTTTTAAGACCGGTAAGGCAATCATGTGGTTGTCTGTGATTAGCCTGATCGCACTGTCTACAGACTATGTAGCCAATCAACTGCAGTATTCAATAGAGAAATACCCGGCACTTGATATTGAAGCACTGTCTTTGCGACCTTCAGCGGAGCCCCTTACGCTGATAATGGCAGGCTCTTCTCATACTGGTATTGCGCCCGAGTATGGCTACTCCACTCCTACTGCGGATTCTTTGGTGCGCTTGCACTATCTGGCCAACTTGCACAGGCGCACTGGTATTCCGGTTTTATTCACTGGCGGACCAATGAATAAAGAACAGAATATCCATTCAGAGGTGTTGGCGCAGAGCTTTGCGAACGAGTTTAAGATTGAAGCGCGCTGGCGCGAAGGCAAGAGCTCGACCACGCTTGAAAACGCACAGTACAGTGCCGAGATACTGTTACCACTGCAACGCGATACTATTGTGCTGGTGACTCACTCACAACATATGCGCCGTGCGGTGAACTACTTTGAACAGGTGGGGTTTACGGTTATTCCGGCACCAACTCTACTCACCACGCAGCTCGATTTTACCAACTGGCGCTACTGGGTACCGAGTGCCTCTGCAATGGACCGATCAGCCTCCGTGATTTATGAGTATCTGGCTTTGGCACGTGACAGGTTCGCACCCGGGCCACAGCAAGTAAAAGATAAAGTAGAAGAAGAAAACTGCGACGATTTATCGCAGGCACTATGCAACTGAGTCACTATCGCAAGTGGTTCGTGCAATCGCTAAGCAGTGTCTAAGAAAGGATTTTATAACATGAGCTCAAGCGCGCCCTGGCACGCTCGAGCTCACTTAATTAATTAAAAGTTGAAACCGCTTGTTATCGGGGTTCGCCACCGTCAGCCAAATTTTGCGCTTGTGCAATCCACTCATCACGTTCGATACGCCCGGGGAATGCCATTGCGTCATTGACCAGATCAATATCTTTCTCTTCGAATTTGGCGATCTGCCAGAAGTGATAGATGCCGAGCTCGTTAAGGCTGCCTTCAAGCACAGGGCCCACACCTGAGATCAACTTCAGATCATCTTTCTCGCCCTCTGGTCCGTCAAGGTACTTAAGCTTTCTGCCCTCACCACCTGCAACCATATCTTTGGCTTGTGGAATCCACTCATCGCGCTCAATACGACCTTTAAATGACAGTGAGTCATTAACGTTGGCTACTTCTTCGTCAGTGAACTCGGCTATCTGACTGTAGTGGTAGACACCCATGTCATTGAGCTTCTCTTCAAGCCCCTGACCAATACCCAGAATCTTTTTCAGATCATCCGGCTCGCCGTTGGGTGCATCGAGAAACTTTAGTGTGGCAGCACCTGCAGCGGCGGCACCTGCAGCGGCAGCCGCTGCGTTGCCTGAATCTGCTGACTTACCAGAGTCTTTAGGCTTTGCCTTTTTAGCGGGCTCTGCTTTGGCAGAAGCCGAACTGGATGAGCCGGCACCTGCCGGTGCACCACTGATGCCTGTGATTTCAAGCTCGGTGTAGTTTTGTCTGTGACCCATTTGCCGACGGTAGTGCTTGCGACGACGGAACTTGACGATATCAACCTTTTTACCACGACCATGTGATAACACTTTTGCAGTGACAGAGGCGCTGCTCACCAGCGGACTGCCCACGGTCACGTGATCACCCTCACCCACCATCAGCACATCATCAATACTCACGGAGGCTCCTTCGTCAGCGTCAAGCGACTCTACTCGGAGTTTGTCGCCCTGACTGACTCTGTATTGCTTACCGCCGGTTTTGATTACCGCAAACATGTGTGATTCCTTTGTCTTCAGCTGATGTGAATACAGCCGATTAATGGGAGTGCTAAGACTTTAATAGAGAGTACAGCGCGCTTTGACAGCTTCTTCGCCTGCAACTTAAATTCGCAGAGGCGGAAACTAGCGCAGAGACTAAGGCAAGTCAAACCGGGCATTGAGAATGCTGCAGGATAATGTCATAAACTTGACATGTGCGCCATCTATTTGACGCACCGTCAATTTTTTATCGCTTATCAGTCACCTTCGAGCAGAGCTTCCCACGTATAACCACTGCCTTCAAGGATTCGGCGCATCTTCTTCAGCGCTTCCATCTGAATCTGGCGCACACGTTCCCGGGTAACACCCAGCTCACGACCGACATCTTCCAGTGTGGTGCGTTCGTAGCCATGCAGACCAAAGCGTCGAACCACGACATCACGGTGCTTTGGCTCAAGCTTCATCAACCAATTGTTGATCTGCTTGTGCATGTTGTCATCCTGCAGTTTCCAGGCTGGATCAGGGTTGTTGTCGTCCGGGATGATGTCCAACAGGGGTCTGTCACCGTCTGGTCCGAGCGATACATCAACTGAAGACACGCGATCACGCAGCCCCAAAAGACGCTTTACATCGGCAACCGGCTTTTCGCACTCAGCGGCGATATCTTCTGCGGTTGGCTCTTTATCCATCTTCTGCTGCAGGCGTCGCTCAGCTTTCAGATAGACATTCATTTCCTTCACTACGTGGATAGGCAAACGGATAGTTCGGGTCTGATTCATCAGGGCCCGCTCAATGGTTTGTCTGATCCACCAGGTGGCATAGGTTGAGAAGCGGAAACCGCGCTCCGGATCGAACTTTTCTACCGAGTGAATAAGACCGAGATTACCCTCTTCTATCAGGTCAAGAAGCGTTAAACCCCTGTTTAAATAGCGTCTGGCGATCTTTACAACCAATCTCAGGTTGCACTCGATCATCTTGGCGCGGGCTTTCTCATCACCCTTTTGCGCAAGACGTGTGTAAGATTTTTCTTCGTCTGCAGTAAGCAGAGGAGAATGCTCTATCTCTTTTAAGTAGAGCCTGGTCGCGTCCATATCACGCGATCTCGCCTTACTACTCGGAGAAGCCTCTTTGGTCCGACGCAGCTGGTCGGCAAAGGTTTCTTCTTCCGGCTCTTCTTCAATTTCGTTTTCGTCTACAACATCTTCGTTGCGCGTACTTTGCGCTACACGTTCGTCTGTGGTGTCCCACTGTTCTGCTAATTCGCTCTGGCCCATCTTAATCTCCGCATGATCAGGTTTAGTTATTTTTATTATTATTCTTGCGAAGTCTTCCGAGCTGGCATAGCCCGGTTTTGGTGCCAGACATCTGGCACGGTTTCAACTTCGTCGTTTGAAGTTGCAAATACCGTGCCAGATGTGATTTTACAGTGCCGGTAAATAGTCGATCGGGTTGACCGGCTCGCCGTTTCTACGGATTTCGAAGTGCAGTTCACTGCTGCCAGTTTGTTGATCGCCAACCGCTGCGATCAATTCACCCGCCTTAACCTTTTGATTTTCCTGAACAAAAATTTCGCTCACTTTTGAGTAAGCGCTAAGGAAGTTGTTGTCGTGGCGCAAGATTACCAAATTGCCATAACTTGCCAAATCTTTACCGCTGTAAACAACCTCACCATCAGCCGCCGCCTGAATTGCGGCACCCGGGCCGGGATCGATGTCCAGTCCCTGACGATTGATCTCACGC
>CAZQKJ010000311.1:0-4975 GCA_964593315.1 uncultured Granulosicoccaceae bacterium | reverse complement strand
GGTATATCGATAAACGAATTTACGATATTGAGCTATCAAAACTGGTCGACCAGCAAACCTCTTTTACGGAGGCAAACGCTATTTATATTGCGGAAATGGCGTCAGAAAACCAAGAAGATAATATCTATCTTATACTTAGTTCAATTGTCGCCAATCCGATTATCCAGAGAGCATCTTTTGAATACTCTGACAGCGGAGACGTTATCAGTGTAGGTCAGGAAGCAACATCGCTGGACTACAGTTTTGCGATCAAAGATCTCGACGAAAACGATGATCTGATTACGGTAGGTCATCTGATTACCCATGCGACAACCGGTTTTATTGACCAGTCGCGCGATGTTTGGCATAACAGCATTCTTGCTTTGGTGCTTGCCGTATTCCTTGTTGTTTTGGCTGTCTCAGCGCTTGCGGTGCAGTATTTCGTAGGTTTGCCTCTTGTGCGAATAATGCGGGCTATTGATGACGATAAAAAAGTAACCAATATACAATGGCATAGCAAAGACGAGATGGGCACCGTTGTTACTCGGTTGAACTACTTGCATACACGTCTAAGTGATAAGCTCAGCGGGCTTGAACATGAGCTAGGCGAGAGTGAACGTCGTGAGGCCGAACGAATAAGCAGCTTAGCAAACGCCAGTCTGGAAAGTATTCTGATATTTGAAGAAAACCAGATAATTGATCTGAACAGTCCGACACTTAAATTGTTTGGAAGCCATTCCCGAGAGGCGCTGCTCGAGTCACCTGTCAGTGAACTGTTTGATGACACAGTATTGGAATTCCTGCAGCAACCCTTGTCTGATGATGGCGTTCCGCCTGTAATCAAAACCAGGCTGCGTAGCGAAAATGGCAAAGATACCCCGGTTGAAATATACCTCAATAAACTTGAAAAACATGCCGAAGGCCGAAAGGTTGCGATTATTCGAGACATTTCAGAACGCGAAGCTGCTGAACAGGCCATGTGGAAGTTAGCTCATCTTGATAGTCTGACTGGTTTGCCTAACAGGCGCTATTTTACTGAAAAGCTGGACCTGGCAGTTCAGATGGCTAAACACAAAGGCTCAAAGCTGTCAGTTGCTTATTTGGATCTGGATAAATTCAAATTCATTAACGATTCACGCGGTCATACCGTCGGTGATCAATTGCTCTGCGCTATAGCAGAAAGTCTTAAATATTCATTGGGAACAGAAAACCGGTGCGCTCGAATTGGCGGTGACGAATTTGTTATGCTGCTGGAACACGACAGTCTTGAGGCTCCATTTGAAGTTACGCTGGATAATGTGTTCAACGAAATTATCAATGGATCCCATTGCGAACAATGGAGAAGCATCTTTAGCGTGTCCATTGGTGCCGCCACCATGGAAGGGCCCGAAATCAACAAAGACGAACTCCTGATGCGTGCGGATCTGTCGCTTAACAAAGCGAAACAAAGCGGCCGGGCAAGAATATGTCACTACTCCGAGCAACTGGATGCTCGACTAAAACGCGAAAGACTTATCAGTGAAAAACTCCCCGGCGCTCTGGAGCAAGACCAGCTGGAGCTCCACTACCAGGCTCAGGCGCTGTGCGACGGGCTCTGCATTGTAGGGTTTGAGGCGTTGCTGCGGTGGTACGACGATGAGCTGGGCAGGGTTTCCCCGGAAGAAATTATAGACGTTGCCGAACGTGAAGGCTTAGTATCTGAAGTTGGACGTTGGGTAATCCGCAGAGCCTGTCTTGAGGCTTGCAACTGGCCTTCCCATATTCGATTGGCTGTCAATCTGTCGCCTCTGGAGCTAACAGATAGAGCCTTGCCCGAATTCGTCGCTAAGTGTCTTGCGTCCAGTGGACTGCATGCTTCAAGGCTCGAGGTCGAGATGACAGAAACGGTATTGGTTTCCGATAGCAGCGAAGCTGCAAAACAAATATCAAAGCTGAAAGAAATGGGAGTTATGGTAGCGCTGGATGATTTTGGCACGGGTTACTCCAGTCTTAGTATGTTGCAGCAACTGCCATTTGACCGGATCAAGATTGATCGATCTTTTGTGAGTGACTTGAGCGAAGATGAAAACAAAGCTTCTATTGTCGCTAGTATTATCGATCTTGGCGCACGTCTCGACCTCGATGTAATTGCAGAGGGAGTCGAGAGTGAAACCGATGTTGCGAAGCTTTTAAGCCTCAATTGCCTCGAGGTTCAGGGATACTATCTCAGCAAACCAATTCCTCCGAGCGAGCTGCCTGAGCTGATCGAAAATTCACCAATGCCCGATACCTCATTGTCAACTCTCATTCCGTTTAAAAAAACCGGCTAACATCAGATTTGCTAAAGCCTATCAGCCCGGTGGACGCCGACCGCAAGCGAGAAGGCGTCTATCGGGATGCATCGGAATGATGGTATTGGTTGGTACATTGGCGGACAAACTCCGGAGTTTGTCGAAATTATTTATTATCAACAAAAAACCCAGTTTCTTCACGATCAGCCATCGAACATTGAAAAAATTTTCAATGCGGTGACAATTTTCTCCGATTTTGGTTCAATAGCTACAGTTGTTTTGTTAGACCCTTTTTAAAAACATCAAGATTATCGGATCGGTGTTGAAGTTCGACTTGTTATTTATTTTGTGAGCAGTATAGTGACTGCACAACGTCAGCTGTGTTGGGAGAGACCGGTTTTTTTGAGCCGGCGCCGAAGGCGCAATCGCCCGAAAACGCTCAGGCAAAAGGACCAGTACAGCTTGTTGACTCTGGAGAGAGGTGCCCAACGCGGCGCCCACCCAAGGGGAAAGAGCCGCTATAACCTGCGCGCTTGAATCTCTCAGGTATCCCGGACAGAGGGGCTAATTTTTAGCTGCTGTCAGCGCCCGCAACTGCGTGGCGCCAGGGATAAATCAATGAGTAAACAAACTCCGCTGTACCAGGCTCATGTCGATGCCGGCGCCAAAATGGTCGACTTTGCCGGCTGGCAACTCCCTATTCACTACGGTTCTCTTGTAGAAGAACACAAAGCCGTGCGAGCCGCAGCCGGTATGTTTGACGTTTCTCACATGACAGTTGTAGATGTCAGTGGTACGGATGCAAAGGCTTTACTTAGAAAGCTGCTCACTAACGACATAGCAAAACTTACTGATGGCAAAGCGCTCTATAGCTGCATGTGCAATGAGAGCGGCCAGGTACTTGATGATTTAATCGTGTACAAAACTGGAGATGACTCCTATCGCGTTATCGTCAACGCAGCAACACGCGATAAAGATTTAGCGTGGATGGAAAAACAACAAAGCGGTGACGTAATCATTTGTGCACCCGAAGGCAACGCTATGTTGGCTGTTCAGGGACCCGACGCATTCGAAAAGGCCCACGCATCGGTAAAGGCACTAAACCCGGAATTGGCTGCTCGGTTTGATGGACTCAAACGCTTCGCTGCTATAGAGCAAGATGACTGGTTTATCGGTCGTACCGGTTATACCGGTGAAGATGGTGTTGAGATTGTATTGCCTGAAAATCTTGCCGCGAAGCTGTGGCAGATCCTGTTAGACAACAAAGTCACACCTGCAGGCCTGGGTGCGCGCGATACACTGCGTTTGGAAGCCGGCATGCATCTTTACGGCAATGATCTTGATGAGGAACACACACCGATTGAGTCCGGATTAGGGTGGACTGTGGACTGTGCCGATAGTGACCGTGACTTTATCGGCCGAAATATTCTAGAAGATCAAAAACTGTCCGGTGCGAGATATGTGTTTACCGGTGTAGTGCTTGAAGGGCGTGGTGTGTTGCGTCAGGGTCAACAAGTACAGCTAGATGGCCATGAGGTTGGCACAATCACTTCCGGTACATTTAGTCCCAGCTTGCAAAAATCGATCGGTATGGTACGCAGCAATACACCGATAGGATCATGCGAGGTGATAATACGTGACAAATCAATTGCCGCCAGAGCAGTGAAATTGCCGTTCTATAAGAACGGAAAGTCGAACTTTTCCTAAAAGTGTTACCAACTCAAAAATTCAATCAACAAAGGCAAGCACAATGGATATTCCAGGTGATTTACGTTTTACCCAATCTCATGAGTGGGTTCGTAAAAATGACGACGGCAGCGTTACCGTCGGTATTTCGGCGCACGCACAAGAACAGCTGGGTGATTTAGTTTTTGTCGAAACCCCGGAGAAAGATACTGATTGCGAGGCGCAACAAGGCGTGGCTGTAGTGGAGTCAGTCAAAGCTGCCTCGGATATCTACGCACCGGTTAAAGGCAAGATCACCGATAGCAATGATGCTCTTTCTGAAAGCCCGGAACTGATCAACTCTGATCCCTATGGAGAAGGCTGGATATTTAATATCACACCTGAGAATCCAGATGATATTGAAGGCTTGATGGCGGGTGATGATTACAAAGCTTTGATTGAAGGTTAATCATACTTTGTTTTTCACATGTAAAACTCAACAACATAGACAGGCAAGTTATGCAACACAGTGACTTTGTTCGACGACATATTGGTCCATCAGACATTGATCAACAAGCCATGCTCGATTCTATTGGCTTGACTGATCTCAATGCATTGATCCGACAAGTCGTACCTGAAAACATCCTCAGCACTGACAGGCTGGCGCTTGATGCAGGCATCAACGAGGCAGATGCGCTTGAAGAACTTGCCGCAATCGCTGCTAAGAATGTGGTTAACAAGAGTCTTCTCGGACAAGGCTACTATGGTTGTCACCTACCCAGTGTTATTAAACGCAACGTA
This sequence comes from uncultured Granulosicoccaceae bacterium, assembly GCA_964593315.1. Taxonomy (GTDB): domain Bacteria; phylum Pseudomonadota; class Gammaproteobacteria; order Granulosicoccales; family Granulosicoccaceae. The sequence goes on along the minus strand of CAZQKJ010000311.1, from coordinate 260 downwards.
CTTGAAAACCCCTCCTGGTACACTGCATATACCCCCTACCAACCAGAGATTGCACAAGGCAGACTGGAAGTTTTGTTCAACTTTCAGACTCTGATTACAGAGCTTACATCCATGCCAATGGCCAACGCCTCATTGTTGGATGAGGCAACAGCCGCTGCCGAAGCAATGGCACTCGCGCACCGGTCATTTAGAGGTAAACGTAATACGCTGCTGGTGGCGAGCGATTGTTTTGCACAAACAATCGACGTAATAGAGACTCG
>CAZQKJ010000310.1:0-4985 GCA_964593315.1 uncultured Granulosicoccaceae bacterium | reverse complement strand
CGATGCTACCGAGTGCTCCCGAGCGTTGTAGCGTGTATCTACCCAGTTACAAATCAGTGTGCACTGTTGTGCAGGATCGAAGGGTGATGCAAGAGATAGTGATTTTGCGCTTTCCGGTAAGCCCAGTGATTCACTATAAAACTGCTGTGGTCTCAAGGTGGCAGAAAAAGTAACACCGCTGCGGTAGCGTTTGAAGGTTTTGTTAAGATGATCTGTGGCGTTCAGGCAATAGAGCTTTACTACTGTTTGACTATAACGATTTTTCTTGCTTGCCTTGTTCTGCAGGGTGACACAGCGATGATGATTGCCAAACAACTCTTCAATGACTGCATACCGAAATAGCGACTTAGCAACCTCCGCGGTGGCTTCGGTTGTCACCAGTTCCGTGTTATCCATCATGCCTTGTATACAGCGATTAAGGGATCTGGAAACAGTCTTAGGTGCCTGTGGGTGAACGGTCTCAAGATCTGTGCATTCCTTGCTCCAGCGATCTATAGCGCGCACCAGCGCTTTCAGATTTTTAGTTTGTAAACTGTTTTTATCAAGGTCTGCTATAGCGCGCTTCAATGATTGTCTGTCAAGTTCAGCCGAGTACATTGAGCGTGCACGATCAATCAGATTGTGTGCTTCATCGACGAGCAATAATTGACGATTAGTATTGTCAGTCAGAGTAGCCAGACGAACCAGCGGATCAAAGACATAGTTGAAGTCGCAAATCACTACCTGTACCCATGGCAGCATTTGCAAGGTTAGCTCGAATGGGCACAGACCGTGTTCGAACGCTGCATCGTCTATAGTTTTAGGGGAGATGATGCCGGTTGATATCAGCTGTTTGCGGGCGTCCGGCAGTCGATCAAAAAAGCCTGTCGTCAACGGGCAGGTTCCATCATCATCGCGTTCGCAGGTGCCATTGCTGCAGTGGCAGGTGGTTTGTTTTGACGTAATGGTAATAGCTGAGAGGCTGAGCCCTCTGTCCTGCATTTGCCGAAGACAATCGGCTGCCGCTCTTCTGCCTGAGTTTTTAGCGGTCAGGTAGATGATTCGGTCGGTGTCTTTGTTGCCAATGGACTTTATGGCAGGAAACAATGCGCTAACAGTTTTCCCGATACCTGTGGGTGCCTCACACATCAGATGGAAGCCGTCGCGTGCGCTCATATAAACTGCGGCTGCCATATCACGCTGTCCGGTGCGAAAGTCATCGTGAGGAAATTCCAACGCAGAAGCGCTTTCAACAGTGCAGGCGTACTGCCTTTCAATAAGGTTTATCCAGTCGATGTATCGTGCGCCTGCTTGTGTGACAAATGTGCACAAGGATTCAAAACTGTACTCTTGCTCGTCAATCGTAATCTCGTTAGCTATCAGGTTATACCAGAGCAGACGCAGTGTGATTGTTGTGGCTGGAGCAGTCGGATCATCGTGGAGATCGGATAAAACACAATATCCATAGACTTTAAGCTGCGCCCAGTGCAGAGATACGACGCTATTCGCTAACCGTGCCGGCGGTGCGTAGCAGCTCTTTATTTCTGTGATACAGGGTGTTGCGGCTTTGTTATTCAGTAAATCGACTCGGCCCGACAAACGCAGTTGCCTTGAATTGATTTCTATAGTGCAACTTACTTTCACCTCTGACTCTTCATCAGGGGATTTACGCGACTGTAAAACCTTATGTGCCTTTTGACCTTCCGCTGCTGTGGGGCCTGCGGTGCTGTGTGCAGCGAGATCTCCACTGCGACAGGCAAAGTCTACGAATTTCTTAACCGAACACTTAATGACATTGGTGGTTATGGTGCGGCGACTGGCAGGGGTATCGGTATCCTGGTGATTGTCAGGCATTGTCCCACTCTACATGTATAACACGGTGCTGTATGTTTTTCTGGTCGAAGAAGGTCATCCATCGCAGCTGGTTTTTCTGTAGTCGGTCACCGGGTGCCTTGACTTCTAGTAACTGGTAGCCACCTGTATCAGGAAAGTATACAAGATCGGGTTGACCGGCTTTAAAGTTGCGAATATCCGTTAGAAAATGTTTGAACAGGTAATACCAGTCAGCCATTGGAACTCTGCTCAAAACAAAGTGCACAAAATCAGGGCGCATTAAGTGCCAATGGATCAGGTGATTAGTGGTGCCTCTTTTTTCATAAAGATGTGTCAATACTACTTGACGTAAGCTCCCATTGGCGATGCTTTCCAGACGTTCTTCAATCAGTTTCTCGCGAGACTCCAGGAACGCCGGTTCATAAAAGTCTGTGGGCGCCGATTGAAACGGGTGAAAAAATACCCCCTTAACCTGCGCGTAGATGATATCCCAGAACGCAAGCCCGAATATGCTGTTAATTAAACTGTTCTCGACGTAGTAGCACTTACCGGTTCTGGCAAAGTGCAGAGCGACTGTGCGTTCGACTGACAGTCCGGTTTGTGTCAGCGTTAAATTTGAAACGGGTGGCGAATAGGTATCAGTGTTGTCCCACTCAGGATAGGTGTCAAGATTGGCTTTTCGTGATGCTTTAAGTCCGAATGTTTTACCAAAGTCGAGCTCGTCAGTGTCAAACGGTGATGCTACTATCTTCTTGCAGATCTTGAACGCGCCAAGCGGATTGCCTTGTTTGTACTCTAGTCGCGCCAGCCTCTCTCTGGCGGGAGGGCGCGAGGTTTGAGCGTATATTCGAGCGGCATCATTGAGATTTGAATTGCGCTCGAGTTGTCTTGCAATTTTGTTTGCCAGTCTGTCTAGCCTGCGTGATAGTGACTGATCTTCAGTAATTTTTTCAGGTAAGTCATTGTAGAGTGCGTTTAACGCTTCACTGCCATATTCGCAGGCTTCTTCGTAAAGCTCGGCGCACTGATAATATTTCAGGTGCGCTTGAAGCTGTTCTCTTGATCTAAATAAAACGTTTTCGCTATCTATAATGTACGATTCAAACCGCTGCAATCCGAGATCTCGCAGTACAAAGCTGCTGAAATCCTGGTGCAGATTGCCAAAGAACAATAGCCTGAGAGTTACGATGTGTTCTTTGTAGTGTGTTTCGAGAATCGTATCGTTTTCCAGTAGTCGGGTAATTGGTGATTCTCCAAAGAGATCCGGCGTTGTCCATGCTGAACGATTGATGTCTTCGCTACTGGATGGTGCTGTGAGTCCTGTGCTCTTTATTTCTGCCTGACTGTATAACGGTAGACAGATATTGATAGCAGGATTCACTAGTCTGCTTAGCAATCCGGCCTCGCATAACTCCTCAAGGCCCGCGGGTATATCGGCAATTTCGGGGTAGTGGATTTTCGAAAGACGCAAGTAAGCTGGTGCTCTGAGCGCGAGTCTTACATACAGTTGTTGTGCATTCTCTGAGCTACTTTCGTAAGTTGTGCAAAACCCGGTCTCCTCCTCAGTGAGCAGGTGCTCGTAGTGACGCCTTACAAACCTGAGCAGGTAGTTGAAACTATCGAGGTAGTATTTATCGTGTAGCTGTGCTGGCTCACGGCGGCGCGGTGATTTTGCAGGCACTTCATGATCATGGTAGAAGTCAGGCCTGCAGTATACTACGTGTGTGTGGCGAGTGGTGGGAGCACTTTATCGAGTAAATTCATAAACCACTTTGTCTGACGGGCATTATACTTTTCATTCTCTTTAAGTTGCATGCAGGCTGGTCTGGCACCTGGAGTTGCGTAAAAAGCATCGGCCAGGTCGAGTTGCATCCACTCTTCAAACATAGTGCTGTGTACTTCTGGATGAAACTGGAACCCGAAGACATTGTGTTTGTACTTGAATGCCTGGCAGGGAAAGTTCTTACCACTGGCGAGTAAGGTTGCGCCTGGTGGCAAGCTGATCCCTTGAAAGTGCGCTTGGGTAAAATGCTGGGTTTCCGGAAAATATTCAGTGTCTTCGGGGTAGACGGGTTCGTAGCCGAACTCGCATATACCCTCACTGTGGTTGGTTACTTCGCCACCCAGTGCATGAGCAATGAGTTGCGAACCAAGGCAGATACCTATAACCGGAAGATCAGCGGCAATACACGCAAGAATCCAGTCAATTTCGTGCTGCAGGTACGAGTGTTGATCTAGTTCAGTGACGTTTTGTGTGCCACCCATTATTATTGTGCCGTGAGTGCTTGCAATATCCGGCAGGGTTCTGTTTTCAGGCTCTTTGAATGGATACCATTGCTTTATCCGGTAATTACTATTGGCGAGATGAGTGCAGGCAGTATCGTTCAGGTCACCGTCATAGTGGCGTACAACAACTATGTTACCCATTACGCGACAGCAGTGGTGTGAGTCAGGTTATTTGGCCACATTGCCTGAAGCTTTGTCATATCCTGCTGGTATTTCTCAAGCGCCTTCATCTTTACATGGCCAAATCCTCGAACCTGATCTGCGAGTGATACTAATTCCACTGCCAGTGCATGGTTGGTTGGAGATAAGTCCGATGCGATAGTCCTGATGAGTGCTTCATATTCTTTTATCATGGCTTTCTCGGTGCGGCGTTCGGCTGAATAGGAGAAAATATCGACGGGTGTGCCACGCAGTGATTTAAATTTTGTAAGCAGGGTGAATAACTTCTGTATAGAAGATCCGTATTCTCGCTTTATAAGATGTCCGGTTACCTTGTCTTTGCGGGAGAATACCGGCGGAGCGAGGTTGTAGTGTACACGGTACTCACCCTCAAACTGTGCAGCGATTGCCGCCTGCAAGCTACCATTACTGGTGAGTCTTGCAACTTCGTACTCATCTTTATAGGCCATCAATTTATATAGATTCTTTGCTACATTGGTAGCAATGGCGGTTTGCCCGGGTGTGATTCGAGCCTCCTGCTCTGCTATATATTCGACTAACTTCTTGTAGCGCATGGCATAGCGTCTATTCTGGTAGTCGGTTAGTCTCTCAATTCGATCTGCCAGGATGTCCTTAAGTTTATAGGTATTGCGTGCGGTAAATTTCTCTGGTGTGTTAATTACAATGGCAGGGGTTGCCAGTGTTTCAACAGCAGTCTTGTCAAACGC
>CAZQKJ010000309.1:0-5002 GCA_964593315.1 uncultured Granulosicoccaceae bacterium | reverse complement strand
CAACGGCAACTGTCGAGGAGGCAGCGAAAGCTCATCAAGTTGACCCTGATCAAATCGGCAAGACTCTATCATTCAAAGTGGAAGACAAGGCAATTCTTGTTGTGGTTGCTGGTAAATCGAAAATTGATAACAAAAAATTCAAAAACCAATTTTCTGCTAAAGCAAAAATGCTTAACGCTGATGAAGTGCTAGAGGAAACAGGGCACGCTATTGGTGGGGTTTGTCCATTTGGACTAAAAAAACCGATTGATGTTTATTTAGATGTATCATTGAAAAAACATACAGAAATCATTCCCGCTGCCGGCGATCAACATTCGGCAATTCGGCTGACAATAGAAGAGCTTGAACAGCACTCCAATTACACTGCCTGGGTAGATGTCGGCAAATAGAGACGCTCTTGCAGATCGGTGTTAAAGAATATTCCAACAAATGAAAGCGGCTGATTGAGGCACTTAAACTCCCGCATAGCTTGGTTGAGTTGTTCACGCTTCGTAACAATGCAGGACCTATGGCGTAAGCCTGATCAACGCCTGCCAAAAACGCTGCCAGAACACTAGCCAGAGATGCTCGCATCCACGGATACCATTCCTGAACAGCACGACAGGTGAAAAGACACATTCCAGATGCAATCAAAATATCCTGCCCTGCGTTGTATCTGGCAGTTATCGGTCAGGCCCAAGACAGGGTTGCGGTTATAGAAAGGGTTGTTGGAGAATATCTGCGATAAAAGTATGGCGAACCTCTCAACGTGCATTTTTGGTAATAAACTCTTTTGCTAAACGTTTGTCTATCCCGCAATTGAGCAAACAGAATTCAATGAGCGGTGCGCGAATAATAGTCATTCCGAGGAAAGTCCGGAGCAAACAACCTATGTGTTCAGCTCTATCAGTAGGACAACGGAGGTTACCGGAGCTATTTCACAAACATAGAGCGAAACCTTGACCAGCTCATATTGTCATGACATAATAAATCATCGTTACAAAGATCTGCCGTTACATTTAATAGCGAAACAGTTGTTCAGCGTCACTACTAGTTGTTAAATATTTGGAACAACTTGTAAGCATTAGACAACTCTATAAGTAGGCGAAGATGACGAGCCATTCACTATTCATAAATAGACAGTGATTTGTAGGAAATTAGCCCTATTAACTCAGTCTTATGATCGAGAACTTTGTAAAAATGCACAACCAGACGTCCCCGCAAACCCACAGGATTTCCCCCATGTTCAGACTCACCGCTGTAGCCGCAGCGTTATCGTTTCTTATTGCCTGCGACAGTGAAGGCATCGACCGGGCAGTTGATAGCGCAACTGGTCAACCCATAGGTTCACAAGTAACTCAGGATGACGCAGCTGCAGACGATGGTGCTGTCATCATCAACAGCACCGGATCAGCTGCAGAGACAGACGATTCAGATGCAAGCTCTGATGCCAGTTCAGATGCCAGCACTGACGATAGCCAAACCATAGAGGTTCCTGATACGAGTGACGCAAGTGGTGAGGCTGATGACCCAATCGCGGTAGATACAGCCAGCAACGATACCGGAAACACCGGATCAGGCAATGCCATTCCTGACGACGCCGGAAGCGCTACCTCTGACGGCGGCATTTCAGACGACGCTGGCAGCGCCAGTTCGGACGGTGGTGCGATTCCAGACGACGCAGCAAGCGGCAGCTCCGACAATGGCGAAACCGCACCAATAATTGCTGATGATGCCCCGGCTGAAGACAACAACAGCCAACCTGAAACCAATTCTGATGCAGGCTCATTCGCCTCTGATAATGTTGGTGGTGACCTGATCCGAAGATCTTCTCTGGCATCTACCGGTGAAGCTGAAATGAGCTGCACCACATTGGCTGACCAAAACAATTTCTCTAACCTGTTCATCGGTGACTTTATTCTGCACAACAATGCATGGCGCACTTTCCGTGCAGCACCAGGTTACGAGTGGGAACAGTGCATCTACACCAACACCAACGGTGCACTAGCTGGCTGGAACTACGATTGGGGTCCTGGTCAAACCGGAATTTTTGGTTCTCCCAGCCCGTCCGGTGACTTTTATGTCCGTTCTTACCCTGAATTAATTTACGGTGTGAAAGATGAATTCCGTACCAGTGCACCCAAGTCAGTAACAGGTCTGCCGGTCAGAATCAGTGAGATGCCGAATTTCCAGATAGACTACTCGGTTAACGGCCCGCAGTTCGGTGAACCGCGCACTGTTGATGCCTCTAACAACAGCCGCTTCCCTAACGGCTCAATTATCTCTGGCGAGCGCAATATCGCAGTCGAAGCATTCTTCTATGATGCTGACGCCGCAGGCAACTGTACAACCGACATCGTTACCCGCAACGGCGGCTCCAACCACCGATATGAGGTCATGGTTTGGCTTGATGCCGGTGCTGAGCGACTTCCGGCAGGTCCGAGTGACTTTGTTGCTGACCTGAACATCCGCGGTGACGACTACAAGGTCTACACCAAAGGTTCAGACGAGCGCTACATTGCTTTCGTTAACCAGAATCCAACCAACACAGGGACGATCTTCTGGAATGACTTTGTAGATTGGGCACGTGATAACGCTCACCAGGTAAGCGAGCGATTCGGAGCGCAAAGCAACTCTGTTCAGATCCAGGATGACTGGTGCATGGCGAACATTCTTGTCGGTACAGAGATTTTCTGGGGTGCAGGTAGCCTGGACATTATGGACTGGACGATTACCCAGACTCAGTAACCATCTCAAGGCAGTACGCATAGAAAAAAGCCGGTCTGAGTGCCGGCTTTTTTTATTGGCTGTGCTCTTCAAGATCACCGAAACTAAAGACTGAAGAACATCTATTTGACGATACACCTGAGCTTATATTTGCCCAGGCAAACACCACAGTAACTTGCGACTCAGCGATACAACAAACTACCCTTCACCACCCGGCTTTTCTGAAAAGTACTGTTTTTTATCAGCGACATCTTTCCATTTTTCTGCATCGTCCGGCACTTTTCCAATCTCGGTGATGTTCGGCCATATCTCTGCATATTTAGCGTTTAAGTCCAGCCAGTACTGAATGCCATCTCCTGTGTCATCAACAATGGCTTCCACCGGACACTCAGGCTCACAAACTCCGCAGTCAATGCACTCATCCGGATGGATAACCAGCATGTTTTCGCCTTCGTAAAAGCAATCGACAGGACAGACCTCAACGCAATCCATATGTTTACACCGGATGCATTCTTCTTTCACTATGTAGGTCAAAACAGGTCCCTCGGATTGGGTTTTAGAAAGACCCTGACTCACACGGAAGGTGAATCGGGTCAGGCGAAGCTGTTATTATACTGGCGATTAGACTCGAACACCACGGAACCCGAATGCCACAGGCCTCAGCTCTGGACCATCTGACTGTTCTGGACCTGACCCGAATTCTGGCAGGACCATGGGCAACTCAAACGCTGGCCGATCTCGGTGCCGATGTCATTAAAGTCGAACACCCCGCCACCGGAGACGATACCCGCGACTGGGGTCCGCCCTATATAAAGAATGATCAGTCTCCGGAAGATCTGTCGGCTTACTTCTGCGGCGCTAATCGGAATAAAAAATCACTCGCTCTGAACTTTGCATCAGAACGCGGTGCCGAGATACTTAAACAACTGATATCGCAGAGCGATGTACTAATTGAAAACTACAAAGTAGGCGGCTTGAAAAAATACGGGCTCGACTACGAGTCTTTAAAGCAGAATCATCCGGGGCTTATCTACTGCTCTATCACGGGTTTTGGCCAGACGGGTCCTTACGCTCACCGAGCCGGTTACGACTTTATTATCCAGGCCATGAGCGGTCTGATGAGTGTTACCGGCCAGGCTCCGGGTACTGCCGGCGATGAGCCGATGAAGATCGGTGTAGCACTCACCGATATCATGACCGGTCTTTACGCGAGCACTGCCATCCTTGCAGCAGTAGCACATCGTGAAAAAACTGGCGCAGGCCAGCACATAGACATGGCACTAATGGATGTATCCGTTGCCGCAATGGCCAACCAGGCGATGAACTATCTGGTGACCGGCACATCGCCAGAGCGTATGGGCAATGCACATCCGAACATCGTGCCTTATCAGGTATTCCCGACCGCAGATGGCCACCTGATTATCGCGGTAGGCAATGATCGGCAATTTCAAAGCCTGGTCAAGGTACTGGGTGATGAATCGCTCGGTAGTGACAAACGCTATGTTGATAACAGCAGTCGGGTGGCACATCGTGATCAGCTGGTCCCGACATTAAGTAGCTTAACCGCCAGGCAAACTACCAGCCATTGGGCACGGGAACTCGATGCAGCTCAGGTGCCCTATGGTCCTATCAACAATACTGAAGCAGTATTTGATGACCCACAGGTTAAGGCCCGACAACTGGCGATTAACCTGCCTCATCCGCAGGTTGGATCGGTGCCAGGTGTGGGAAGCCCGATACGGATGTCAGAAACTCCTGCTACCTATCACACCGCCCCGCCATCACTGGGTGCAGATACAATGAATATTCTTCAATCGCGTCTTGGTTTATCCGAACAAGAGTGTGAGACACTGGTCGATGACGGTATCTGTAATGTCGTTTCACCCAATGCTATTACCCGATGATCTTCACCGGTTATTTTGGCCGGCGATATTTTATGGCAAGACCCGGTACCAATAAGTTTGGTGTCTGTATCTAAAGACTATGACCCTCGTGACTTTACCTTGTTTGCATTCGGTGGCGCGAGCCCGCTGCACGCAGTATCCATCGCCCGCGAGTTGAACATAACCAAGGACCTGATACCTCCCCGCCCTGGTCTCACCAGCGCACTGGGTTGTGTGTAGCTGATGTAAGACATGACTTTGTCAACACCGTCTATAGCCCACTCGACTCTGTGCAAAGCCGCGCCATAGTTGAAATATTCTACTGGCTATTGAGGTCTGGTTTCAGACCACAGCTTATATACAAAACCGGATTATCCAGGCACTTGTCGCGTCACGGAAAACAACCGCCGCTG
>CAZQKJ010000308.1:0-5039 GCA_964593315.1 uncultured Granulosicoccaceae bacterium | reverse complement strand
CGATTACCGTTTTCCAGTGTTACGGACATTCACACCCACAGCTTGTTAGACTGGATGCCGATGAATTGGGAACAACCGTAAAGGCTGCCACTCTAATAAAAACCATGAATAGCCGAATTCGCACTCTGTTGTTGGCTAGCACGCTGGTGCTGGCCACCGAAACAACCGCCTACCCCAGACTGAATCTCCCCCAGATGGGTGAGCCAGCAGATCTGGTCATGTCACCGCGTGACGAAATGCGAATCGGTCGTGGTTTTATGCGCCAGATCCGTACTCAGCTGGATCTGGTCACAGACCCTGAAGTCAACGACTACGTGCAGCGCCTGGGTAAGCGGCTGGTATCCACTCAACCCGGCGTAGACGCAGACGACTTCACGTTTTTTGTGGTCCGCAACCCGGAGATTAACGCATTCGCCATACCCGGCGGTTTCATCGGTATCAACAGCGGGTTGATCACTGCTGCCGGCAACGAATCACAACTGGCGAGCGTCGTGGCCCACGAGGCAGCACATGTGCTTCAGCGTCATATCGCACGCTCGATTGCCAGCCAGGGAAATCAGGGCCTAAAGACGGCAGCCGCCATAGTGGCTGCAATCCTGATTTCCCAGAGATCAACTGAAGCGGGCCAGGCAGCCCTGCTCACCGGACTGGCAGCCAGCCGTCAATCCTCTATTAATTTTACTCGCAGCAATGAATATGACGCCGACAGACTCGGTATTCAGTTGCTGTCAGACGCAAACTACAACCCGCGTGGAATGGTCGATTTCTTTGAAGTGCTGCGACGACGCACTGCACTCAACGTAACCGAACAACTGGAGTTTCTACAAACACACCCGCTTACCATCAACCGCATATCGGAAGCACGCAACAATGCCGAACGATTGGTTAACCCAGTCGGCATACAAGACTCTACCGATTTTCAGTTCCAGCAAATGAAACTGAAAGTGATGCACTCAAACACACCCGATACCATGCTGCGAGCACTTCGAAACGGGCACATCAGCAACAGTGAATCTGCAAGATTATACGGTCAGATCTTGCTGCATCTCGATTCCGGCCAACTACAGCAGGCCACCCCGCTCGCGGAGCGGCTACTGGAACTACAGCCTTATAACAATTCGGCCAAACTCATTGGCGCTCGAGTGGCAATGGATAACCGTGATTACGGAAAGGCTGAACTGCTACTGACTTCCATCACTGACATTCAACCGGATAACTACGCGGCCAGTGACATACTGATAGACACACTACTCAGACAGAAAAAAAACGGACTGGCCGAGCAAGTCATACGACAATATCTTCGGAGCACCAACACTCCGGTACCGACGGTCTATCGAAAGTACGCCCGCGTGCATGAACTCAACGGTCAACTCACCGCGGCTCACGAAGCCATGGCAGACCACTACTTCTCACTGGATGAAACTCGAGAAGGTATGGGCCAACTAGAGCTCGCTTTAAAATCTGCAGACGAAGACTCCAACGACTCTGACAGAGTGTCAGCTCGACTGGAAGCATTGCGCAAGCGAATCGCCGACGCATCACGGTAGGGTTCGACGGGCTTCAGGTCACGGTATTTTTTCGCGAGCGCATTGAGATCAATATTTCAAGCTTGTCTTTAGCACCCTAATATCATGGCTTTGCGTTCGTGGCTTGATGCCTTCGGTCATAATCTCCTGTAGAGATTTAAATACTTCACCAACAATCAATACACCAAGCACTGCAGCACCGACAGAAACCCCTTAGCAAGCGCTGGACTTCCAAAGGTAAGAGAACTACTGCCAACGCGCGCAGGTGTTGCTTTAAGCTTGAGAGTTGTTCGTACAAAGACCCACAAACTCACACTGGATTCTAATAGTGGCGCAGGTGAGCTATACGATCTTGTCGAAGATCCGAATGAAATGCACAACCGCTTCGATGATGCGTCTTACTCTGCGAATCGCGATGAACTCATCACTATGATCAAGGCGCGAGCAGCGGACGAAACCGGCCAGCGTGAACAGGTGGGATTAACCTGGATATTCACAGCAGCAACTAGTAATGATCTGACAAATCGAACGGTGTCACCTGCCACTCTTCTCCCTGTATGGCAATGGCCGATTCTTTCTCCAACACATACTGCTGCTCTGCGTCTATCGCAATTGAACTGCCGACAATAGACGCAGGCCCGTACTCCACTTTCTTTTGAAACGCCATCAATCCAATATCAAGCGCTGCGAAATTGGCTTTGTTAATTATCACCTGTGACAAGTCCTTCACTGCGAGCCCGATTGTAGATTCGCTTATTTCGACATCATGTATTTCCACACTGCTGGCTTCACCGACAGAAATTGCCTTGTCACCCGCACCGATAAACACGCTGTCAGTTAGAGTTATTGCCGACTCTGAAAAGTCCAGCAAGTCACCTCCCGATTGGTACAGATCCAGACCGGATATTGTCCCGGTAGAGGCATCGATATCCAGGGCATCAGCACAGCTGTTGTGGATCTTCACGTTCTTGATAGTCACTTCTGACCTGATCAGGTTTATTGCATCTTCTGCGCAGCTGTCGGTTACTACTACGTCTTCAAGACTGACATTAGCACGATGAAACAACAAGCCTGCACGTTGACGCCAACCAGGCATTTCAACACCGCGCGTGGCATTGAACGATGCATGCTTTATCGTTATCTGACTATCCTTGCCGTGCGAGAAAATACCATACCAGCCGGACGCACTGTCAGACGCATCGAACACTACCGGTGCCTCAGAGCTGCCTTTCACCATCAGGTCACCGCCTAGCACGATACCGGCGTTCGGTGCGAACTGCAGTTCAGCGCCTGCATTAATAACCAATGTAATATCGCGTGGCAGTATCAACCATTCATCGAATTTCCAAATGCCGGTTGCAACCTGAAGCACCTTGCCTGACTCATCCAATGCTAAAAACGGATATCGCTGCAACAGACTATCCAATGCCGCAGGTAGCGGTATAACTACCGGCTGCGGCAGCTTCAGTGGTTTCAATACAGTGCGTTGTGTACCCAGACCAACAATCTCAAGCTCTACTGATAAACTGTCTTCGTCAGTAAGTGAATTATCAACCAGGCTTATCCGGGTGTCACTCGTAGCCCCAGGTAACTGAATCGATTTGAGATTGACTGGCAACTGTAAAGGACTCTGACCTGTCACACTCTGACCAATCAGTGGAACCAGCTCTTCATTAACCTGATTTTCATAGGCAAGCTTTCTCACAATGACATCAGCATGGATGCGATTGCGCAAGGTCAGAAAAGAACCTTCTTCATCCTCTCCCAGATAGGCGGTAACCACCGGCGGTAATTCACGCAAGGGAATACTCTCAGCAACTGGCAACGGCTTTGTGCCTTTAACTGGCAGAGCAAAGTCATCGATACTTAAGGTACGCAGGCGTCGATACTGCTGCTGGACTGAACTGAAATCAAACGCTGGTAACGAGGGGTAGTCTGTAGCCAGTTTCAATCGATAGAATTGATCTCGCTCAGCGATGTACTCTGCAAATTGATCAGAGGCCATCATTTCGTTTAATTGTCTAATTCGCTCGGCCCAGCGGGCCCCAAATGCCTGGTCCTGCATCAGCGTGCGCGCCAGGTCATTACGCGGGTTAAGACAGGTGAGTGGTGTATTGCCCGGCGCTATGTTGCGCATTGGCTTAAAATTAAGATCGGCGTCATATGCTATAGGTTCAAAGCGCGCGGTTAACGTGTTGTAGTGCAACCGTGTATTGGGCCATTGCGCCAGATTGTGCGCAGCGAAGTACTCGCACACGATATAAAAATCAACAAACGCATCAATATCAAATATTGCTGAAGGACTGACTTGATCTTCTGTAAAGGCCATCCACTGTGATAGAGCCGCGTTCAGATCTTCCCCTTTTTTGCGTTTACTGTATTTCCCATAAGCTTTAGGGTTAGCTGATCGCCAACCCGAATACAGATTCCACCACGAACTCTTATCAAAACGGTCACCGCCGTTTTGGGCGTACCGTTCAGTGGTTCGGACCATCTCCCAGGTGTGCGAATCATCCAGTTGCAAAAGTGGCCCGAATCGTCGCCCCTGTGACTCGAGCAGAGGAGCATCAAACTCTTCAGTCATTTGCATAATGCCTATGCGATCACCGTTTATAACCAGACTAACGTAGTCGATCCGTGGCGCCAATACACCTACCCTACGCATGGCATCAGAGATAATCGCCTCTGACTGAAAACTACGCGTGTACGGTGCCTGCAGTGAAAATCGTCGAATGCCGTTAACCCTGCCACCCTGCTTTAAATATATTTTTAGCGACCACTTATCACCCACCACGTGATCGAGTTGATTGCCGCGCAAACGAACGCTCGCATTGACTCGTCTGCCATCGACATTCAACACAGCGGGCAATTGCTGTTTGTGCTTTGAAGTAATGAAACCCTGTTCAAGCGCATCGTTACGTCTTGATGTCAACGCTTCCAGATCATGGTCGTCGAGTAACAGGTGTAACGTTGTGGGCCTGACTTCACGACTACTCAGCTTGTACCAACCTGTCAAGCCGTCGAGCGCTTGCCGGATGGATAACGAAGCCGCGTCAGGTGCTGTAGGGCGCGCAGAATGCCAGTGGTTTTTTTGCTGGTTCCAGTGGACAAATGGTGGCACCAGAATGATTGCAACTACCACGACCCCAGCTAGCAGCAACCACAGGTAACGTGTCACTTTGCCAGTCTGACTCTTAAGGAAATGGGGCTTATTGCTCATATATCGAACAGACCAGGGGTTGTTCTATCGGCGAAGTGGGTCGCAGCGTAGCATTTATGTGCTATTCTGTCATTACGTTTAAATCGTTTGCGGTTTCGAAGAATGAGTAAACCCTTCGCGCGAAAGAGGTTACGCAAGTTGAGTAAAAATACTTATAAGCTCGGCCCCTGGCTATTGATGATCGGCGTTATTTCCGGCTGTGGTTCGGATAGCGAAAGCGCCTCACCAGACAACGCATCCAATATAGTAGCGGCAGATTCATCTACAGTTGAAAACTCTGCAAATGACATAGC
>CAZQKJ010000307.1:2178-5056 GCA_964593315.1 uncultured Granulosicoccaceae bacterium | reverse complement strand
AGCCACTGAAAGCACGGTAGTCACTTCACGACGCAGGCTACTGACTTGACTGGCTCGAATATCACCCTTGAAATCTATGACAAACATTCGTCGGCGTTTTTTCTCATCGATGATGGTTTCACCATCGCCACGATCTTTAGCTGCTATCTTTGAGGCTTTTTTCGCCGCCTTGAGCTCAAGTTTTTTATGTTTCTTCTTGTTTTTGGAAGTGCTTTTCATGTCGGCAGGATCCAGTACAGCCGCATAGATAGCATCCTTGGTGTTATCCAACTGCTCGTTAACATGAGTGATCGAGATATTACCTCTGCCGGCGCCATCCCCACCCTTGCCACTGAGCGCCGTGATTACCATCACCAGCAATAAAACCAACACTACAAAGGTTAGAAGCTTGGCCAAGAATAGCCCGTAACCTGAAAAAAACTCACCCACGCCTGGATTCCTTATTATTGATATGTAAGCACGACACTATTTGCCAGACAATTATCCGGCAGCTCGCCGGATAAACCAACAATGGTGCACTTTCGGGTTTCTGGAAAAGTCCCGCTGAATGCTCCATTTGGTTCGATCTTCTGTCTGGTACGTGTCTTTTACGCCATCTGCCAGACGAAAACGCCTGAAATTGTTTGAAAACACCAATGTGCCCGTTGCACTGAGTATAGCCATACAATCATCAATCATCGACTGATGGTTTTTCTGGACATCCCAGTCCTGCTCCATGGCCGTGGAGTTAGAGAATGTCGGCGGATCGAGAAAGATCAGATCATATTGCTGCGACTGCTTGGCCTGCTGACGAACCCAGTCGGTGCAATCGGCCTTGATCAATTCGTGCTGTGCTGGGTCAATATCGTTGAGCTGATAATTCTTTTGCGCCCATTCAACGTACTTTGGTGACAAATCTACACTGACGCTGGAAGCCGCGCCTCCCAAGGCTGCATGCACAGAAGCGCTCGCGGTATAACAGTACAAATTCAGGAAGCGCTTACCGCGCGCCTCCTTACCGATCCAAAGACGGGCTTTGCGGTGATCCAGAAACAAACCGGTATCAAGGTAATCGTGCATATTGACCAAAAACCGGCACCTGCCTTCTGTGACTTCATGATAGCGGTTGGTTTTTTCGATCCGTTGATATTGCGATTCGGCACGCTGTCTCTGCCGACGCTTGACTGCAAGGTTTGCAGCTTTACACCCCAACAGCTCGCAAACAACAGGGAGCGCTGCATCAATACGTCTCTGTGCAAGTATAGGATCTATGTGCGATGGTGCACGATACTCTTGCAAACTAACCATCGTGCCATCTGAACTTTGATAGACATCCAGTGCAAAAGCAAAGTCGGGTAAATCGGCATCGTATATCCGATAGTTAGTGACCGAGGCAGACTTTAGCCAGCCACTGAGGGCACGAATATTCTTTTTTAAACGACCCTGAAACTGATCCAGTCCCTTTACCGCAACCGGTTGTTCGTGTGCCCTGGCAGGTGCCTGGTCCCACACTGTCCCTGCAGCGTTTTGCTCTGAATAGTTTGACCCTGCAGAATCATCACGGCGCACATCCTCCTGCGCCTTTGCTACTTGAGATTGGGCCGCCTGCGATACGGGAGGTAAGGTCGACTTGAACAACTTACATTCGAGATCACCGTTACGACACTCAAGTACAACCCGCCTTGAAATACCGGTACGATGAAACAAAGCGGGATTGCCCGTAAACAAGCCCAGGTCCCAATTGGGTGCTTTGCTCTTTAACGCACGCCCAAGCTTGCTGTAAAAAACCCCTATGGTATTTTTATCTTCGAGACGCTCTCCATAAGGTGGATTAACAATAACCAACCCGGGCCCTGCAGGCATAGAGGACTTTGACGCGAAAAAGTCTGACTGACTGACCGTTATGTGATCAGCTAAACCCGCTGCTTTGCAATTGGTTCTGGTTGCAGCAACCGCTTGCTCATCGATATCCACTCCAGAGATTTCCGGAAGATTCTTTAAACCGTCCTGTCGCCGGCTGCGCGCTTCATCGAGCAGTGTTTCCCAACTGGCTGCATCGTGATGTTGCCAGGCCAGAAATCCAAAATAATCCCGCATCAAACCCGGCGCATAGTCGGCCGCCATCATCGCACCTTCTATCAGGAACGTGCCTGAGCCACACATAGGATCAAACAGTGGCGCGTGCCGCCTGGCAAGTGTCGGCCATCCACTGGATAGCAACAAGCAGGCTGCAAGATTCTCTTTTAATGGCGCTTCAGCACCCGCTTTTCGATAGTTGCGCCGGTGCAAACTGCTACCAGCCATATCCAGACTGACGCGCGCACGGTTTTTAAACAGATACACATTGATGCGGATATCCGGATGTTCACGATCGACACTCGGGCGTTGTCCGGTTTGATCCCTGAACCAGTCAACCACCGAATCCTTGGTAAGCTGAGCACCGTATTGGCTGTGAGTAATACAGGAGCTCTGGCAGAAAAAGTCTACCGCAAGCGTACCGTCCTTCGCCACATGTTCATTCCACGGTATCTGTTTAAGTGACTCGTAGTAGCTTTTTTCATCAGTGATCTTAAATGCAGTTAGCGGGTAAAGCACACGATTCGCTACTCTAGACCACAGGCAAACGCGATATATATCGCTAAGCGATAGCTCGGCATCAACACCGGCACGACGCGCCTTTAACGAACTCGCATTTGAAAGATCGAAAGAGGCCAGTTCTTCTTTAAGCAGAATTTCCATGCCTGAAGGGCATGCTATAAAACACTTGGTTGATGCAATCACAGACAAGCCAGAGTTTCGATTCGATGGACCGACACACTACCGCGCGGTGCCTGCAAGGTAAAGTTGAATAGCATCAATGTAGTGACTTGAACCGGGTGGCCAAACCCGATAAACAGAG
>CAZQKJ010000307.1:0-2078 GCA_964593315.1 uncultured Granulosicoccaceae bacterium | reverse complement strand
TAAACAGAGGTAAGTGACTGTACTAATGGATCTGAAACGGAGCAGTGACTTGTTTCAGCACCTGATCAAGGATTCAGGCGAGCAACACTTGAGGCAGGTCTCTCGCGTACAGGGCTACATCAGGCCTGCCGACGATCCACTTCCGGCCACTTATTACCCAGCTCTTTGATCTCGGCTTCGGGCGCAATGCGGCTGTATCTGGCAGTGAGTTCCCGCAGACGATCTGCCAGACCGTCATCAACCTGTGACCAGTCAAAACGCCAGCTCCAGTTGCCATCAATGGTACCCGGCAGGTTCATTCGATTACCCTCACCCAATGCCATTATATCCTGCATTGGAAAAATCGCGGTTTGTGCCGAAGACATCATGGCACAACGCAGTATCGGCCACGGCATATCGTGATCACCACACTCGAGATAACCGAGCACCTGACTCTTGCTCGATTCATCGGCATTAAAATACCAGGACGCCGTAGTGTCGTTATCATGGGTACCGGTGTAGACCACCATATCCTGACTATGATTGTGCGGCAGATGATGGTTACCATCATCACCATCAAATGCAAACTGCAGCACTTTCATACCCGGTAACGAATAATTCTTCCGCAGCTGATCGACTTGCGCTGTGATGATCCCCAGGTCTTCTGCAACCAGAGGCATGCCCTCGAACTCGTGTTGTATTTTTTGCAGCAACTCCGCACCCGGCGCTTTTACCCACTGACCATCTTTAGCAGTGGACGATGTAGCGGGTACTTCCCAGCAGGCCTCCAGACCACGAAAGTGATCAATTCGGATCATATCAAACAAGCTAAAATGCGTGCGCAGACGATCACACCACCAACCAAAATCGGTATCCTGGTGCACCTTCCAATCATAAAGCGGGTTACCCCATAACTGACCTTCATCACTGAAGGCATCGGGTGGTACGCCGGCTACCACTGAACCACTTCCGTTTTCATCGACCGTAAAGAGCTCACGATGAGCCCATACATCCGCACTGTCACAGGCAACAAAAATCGGCAGATCACCAAACAGGTAGACGCCATGTTGATGTGCAAACTTACGCAACTCACGCCATTGTCTGAAGAAAATGTACTGCTCGAACTTGCGCAACTCCAGTTGCTCTTGATGAGATTGAAGTGCTGCAATCACGGCTTGCGGCTCGCAACGGCGTAGCTTGTCGGGCCAGTCAACCCAGCTGGCGCCATTCTCAAGCTCCTTTAAAACTACAAACCTTGCATAATCTTCCAGCCAGTAACTCTGGCCACGTACAAATCGTGCAAAGTCATCAGCAGTCGCCTGATCAATCGTCGTCAGTGCATGCTTGCACCCACGTTCCAGAGTCTTGAGACGCCAATGATTGTTATCTTCCGAGTGCTCCCAAACCGACGCCTCCAGCCAGCCTTTATCGACTAACCAGTCGAGACTAATCAGTAAGGGATTACCAGCGTGAGTGGAGAGACTTTGATAAGGGCTGCCATCCGCATGAGTCAAACCCAGTGGCATCATTTGCCAGATGGATTGCCCGCCAGCCGCCAGAAATTCGATAAATCGATAGGCATTGTGGGATAAGTCACCGCTGCACCAGGGCCCCGGTAATGATGTCGGGTGCAGTAACACACCGCTACGACGATCTTCAAACGGACTATGTAGTTTCACGCTAGGTTTCAGATAACGCTGTGTAGATTCAAGCCGAGCATATCTGGTGTCACAAGCACGATCCCGTTTGGGCTGACAAAATATTTTTCCTTGTCTGCTTCCAGATCAACGCCTATCCTGGTGCCCGCCGGGATGATACATCCTTTGTCAATTACCGCATTATGGATTTCACAGTTATCCTCTACCACTACCTGTGGCAACAGCACGGTACGATTGACCAGTGAATGCTCAGCCACAGAGACATTAGAAAAGAGCAACGACTCCCGTACTTCAGCGCCTGAAATAATACATCCCCCTGACACCATTGAATCATAGGCAACACCGCGCTTTTCATCGGTGTTATGCACAAACTTGGCAGGCGGAATTTGTTCCTGGTGGGTCCAGATTGGCCAGTCTTTGTCGTATAAATTTAAATCAGGT
>CAZQKJ010000306.1:0-5081 GCA_964593315.1 uncultured Granulosicoccaceae bacterium | reverse complement strand
AAGTTAAGCAGCTCCAATGGCGTGCCGAATGCTGTATGAGCAGGTGGTGACACGACGTCACTCCCCATGGGTACTCCGCGTATCTGTGCAATTTCTTCGGTTAGCTTGGCTGCAGGCAGAATACCGCCGTGGCCGGGCTTGGCACCCTGCGACAGTTTAATTTCTATCATTTTGACCACTTCAAGCGATGCCGTCTCACGGAATTTTTCCGCGTCAAAACCGCCATTGTCTGCTCTGCAGCCGAAATAGCCGGTACCGATCTGCCAGATGATATCGCCACCCGATTCCAGGTGATATGGGCTCAGACTGCCCTCGCCGGTGTTGTGGGAAAACCCGCCTATCTTCGCCCCCTTGTTCAGTGCCCTGATCGCGTTACTGCTAAGTGCCCCATAACTCATTGCTGAAATGTTCAACAGCGACGACATGTACGGTTGCGCACACTGGTCTCCACCGAACTTTACACGCGGATCGATATCTTCCAAATGTATCGGGACCATCGAGTGATTCACCCACTCATAACCGTCACGGTTTACATCGAAGATGGTGCCGAACGGGCGCGTATCACGGGCACCTTTGGCACGCTGATACACCAGCGAGCGAAACTCACGCGGAAGCGGAACCCCGCTGGTATCAGACTCTACAAAATACTGCTGAATCTCAGGTCTGACTGCCTCAAGCATGTATCGAAAGCGGCCCAGAAACGGGTAGAGGCGTCGGATCGTTTGTTTTGTCTGGAGCATATCGATGATGCCCAGACCAATAATTACGGCCAATATCACAAGCAGCACGATAAATGGCGTCCACAGGAACGTCAGAGCAAGTGCAATTATCGGCGCTACAATCGCAAAAATAATAAAGTACTGACGCATTACCATGGTTTGGGAATCCCCTCTTAACCGTTATACCGCAACTATTCTGAAACTGTTCTGTGCCCGGAACACTGTCATTTCCGCAGGCGACAGAACTTTATATGTTGATAAAAATTATCAGGTTACGCTAACCTAATTCGCTTTTTGATGTACCAATACGAGGCGGGACTGCCAATCCCGAAGCCTGCTATGTTCAAAAGTAGATACAAACCGGTGGTTTGATGCCCGGCAAATCCATCATATTTACAGTGTGATTGCTACCTGAAGCGCCCGCGCATTATACAGAATCACGCATTCTTTTTCGAGATTCCTTACGCTTCGCAACGGTAAGTTTGATCTTTCCTTTGCGTTAAATTAAGTGTGAATAGTCCAAAGCCGCACAATCTGTTCTTTGATGACCCGGGCCTGTTCTTTGATGACCCAGCCACACGCCACCAAAGCCGTGGACCATTCGGACAAAAATCTGTAATTTACCAACTGAAAACCACCTCAGACCAATCAATCATGTTAAAAACAGATGTCTATGAAGTACCGCGTGCTCGAAATCCGTCACCTGCAATCACCGCTACAGAAATACCGGTACGGTAGAAGGTGCACGACTACTACTGTAACCACATATGAGAAACACAAATGACTAGCACAATCGATAAGGTCGGTGCAGAGCTGCTGTACGACCCGTTGCTGAACCGCGGCACAGCATTTACAGCAGCCGAGCGAGACAGGCACGGACTTCATGGAATGCTCCCTCCGAGGGAGGAAACGCTTGAGCAGCAGGTCGAGCGGGTGCTTACCAACTACTCCGCCAAAACATCCGACCTTGAACGCTACATCTATTTAATGGCCTTGCAGGATCAGAACGAAACACTGTTCTACCGCACACTGCTAAGCAATCTGCCAACCTATATGCCAGTCATTTATACACCGACTGTAGGAGAAGCCGCACTGCAATACGGAACTATATTTCGTCGTGCGCGCGGGCTCTATGTAACCTTGAATGATAAAGGCAATATCAAAGCGGTACTTAAAAACTGGCGTGGCCGGGTACCTAAAGTGATTGTTGCAACTGACGGTGGTCGCATATTAGGGCTTGGTGATCTTGGCGCTAACGGTATGTCAATTTCTGTCGGCAAGCTTGCACTTTACACAGCCGCCGGTGGAGTTCATCCAGCCAACACTTTACCGATTGCGATTGATGTCGGTACCAATACAGAACGGTTGCACTCAAGCTCACACTATCTCGGATTACCGCAACCCAGAGCAGAAGGTAAAGAATACCTTGAGCTGATGGACGAGTTTGTAGATGCCGTAGCTGAAGTATTCCCTGAAGCCATGCTACAGTTTGAAGATTTCAGCACTGAAAACGCTATCCCGCTACTCGCCAGATACCGTGACAGGATGGCACTGTTTAACGATGATATTCAGGGAACCGCCGCAGTCACACTTGCAGGCATTCTCGGCGCACTGCGCATCACTGACGGTGATCTTGAAAACCAGACCGTACTGTTTGTCGGTGCAGGCTCAGCTAATACCGGCATTGCCGACCTTGTTGCTTGCGCTATCGTTAAAAATGGCAAGACTCTTGAACAGGCACGTGAGCAACTGTGGTTTATGGACAGTAAAGGCCTGATCATCGAAGGCCGCGATAGTATCAAGCCACATGTTCTGCACTACGCTCAGCCTCAAGCACAAGCTGACACAATCAAGAAGGCAATAGAAGCCGTTAAGCCGACAATCCTGATCGGCGCTACCGGGCAACCGGGAATCTTTGATCAGGACGTTGTAGAAGCGATGTCTTCAATCAACGCACAGCCGGTGATTTTCGCACTGTCTAATCCAACCTCGCGCTCTGAAGCAACCGCCGAACAGGTCTATGGCTGGAGTGATGGCAAAGCGGTGTTCGCAAGTGGCAGTCCGTTTGACCCGGTAGAAGTTAATGGCCGTGAGCACGTATCGGGGCAATCAAATAACGCCTACATCTTTCCAGGCATGGGGCTGGGTGTGACCGCCTGTAAAATAACCCGTGTGACTGACAGTATGTTTCAGGCAGCAGCTCAAGCGGTAGCTTTCGGTGTAACAGACGATGCTTTAAAACAGGGACAGGTATTCCCCGCCCTCACCGACATCCGCAACGTATCACTCGACATCGCAGTTGGGATCAGTGAAGTGGCCTTCAATGAAAAGCTGACTACCCTTGATAAGCCGAAAGACCTGCGCGGTTTTATCGAGGAACAAATGTACAGCCCGGAATATGAGCAACACTGAGCAACAAGACCACGCTGAATTAACTGGAGCAATAATTCAGCACGCAACAGACACTCTCCCGCTTGCGGGAGGGTCGGTGTCTAAGCGCCACACCCTCAACACCGCAGGGCACCTGACCGAGCATGGTTTTGATGCCCACATCAAGATCACCGAGATGTGGGCGCTATCCTCGATCAGTGATCTTGTCGAAGGTGATGCAGACACCGATGGCGACGGCAGGCCCGATTATCTACAGTCTGCAAGCGACTTTGATACCAGGGATGGCGGGGTGGAGGCATCAGATACAATCAAGGTGGGTACAGGCTGCTCTATTAGCAGTGATAGCAGGTTTGTAGATCCGCTACTCCCGATGCTTTTTATAATTGCCTGTTTCATGATAATGAAAAGACGTTTGCAGCCGCAGTTATCGGGTTGTAAATAGCCACTGTGACAGCACACCTGCTTTTTCGAGAATCAAGATCGACTGATCTGGTCTGGTTAAAGCAGGGGCTCTGTTTGCAGGGTAAACCAATCCGCTGTTACGGCTTGCGATCCTGTGAGTTGTTACTAAGTCCGGACAGAGTGTTGCTGTTCTGGACGATCCGCTGATGCTGTGCAAATTTGCCAGTCACTCAATCTCAGTTTTAGGTGCCAATTTCGGCATTTGACATTTTATAGTGCCTGTCCTCTTAATTTGCGATTTACTTCTTACAGCTATGTCTTTAATTATTACTTCCGCCTGCGCTTGCCACATTATTGCTGGCGATTTGATAGCGATCATCAGTCAGGTCAGATCGCAATATTTCGTCTAGCGGTTTTCCAACCGCCCATAGTCTAGACGACCAAATTCCACAGGATTTTCAGCATACGACAATTCATGGACCTTATCGCTTTGACTCCAAAAACCAGGATCAGTTCGCCGAATGCCATAGTTATCCAACAGGGCCTCATAGTGTTTTTCAGTTGTCAGAGAAAGCGTCTGGTCGACAAACTGTTCTAAGTTGTTACTGTGCACTCGCAAAAAGACATTGGGATAACTTCCTATTAATCCCCTGGCGACCGTAATGGTATTCTCTTCAGGCAGTAACCGCTTTCTCTCTGAGAATAAAGACGTAATATTGGTGTGCGCATTATTACGAACAATAGATACCAGTTGACTCTCATCAGGATTATCGCTGACTAGTTGAACAATAGATACTTCAGGTAACAGCTGGGTATTCACACCATTAAAATTGGATAGTCGTTGCAAAGCAGCCTCGATTGAGGGGTCACCAATTTGATCTATTGAATGACGATGAGACAACACCGGTGACATCATCTCCGTTATTTTCTCATATAGTTCCAGCTTGTGATCTGACGTTTCATAGATAACGCCAGACATGACGCCATTGCTTCTGCCTGCAAGTGCCACAAAGGTTTCACAAGCATGGTTAGTCTCGCGGTACCATCTTTGTCTTTGTGTAGCTCTGGACTCTTCAGGCAATAGAAACAAAAAATTTGATTCAGATTCAATTCGTAAAAAATCCATTTGCAAGCGCGATAGAATCTGGTGCCCAAC
Source organism: uncultured Granulosicoccaceae bacterium (assembly GCA_964593315.1). Classification (GTDB taxonomy): domain Bacteria; phylum Pseudomonadota; class Gammaproteobacteria; order Granulosicoccales; family Granulosicoccaceae. Next base: position 413 of record CAZQKJ010000306.1, on the reverse strand, counting down.
ATTACCGTAGATATCATAACCTGCAACCAACAGGTAGTGAATTCTCTCAAGAATGGAATAGGTAATGACCCAAGCGGTTTCTGGCGGCTTACCTATCAAACCCTTTTCCACTGACGCACTATTAAAATGCCGGAAAACAGTTAACGCTGCATTATCGTTAACGCCATCGCCGTCCCATAAAAGATTGAGGTTGATCCGATTTTCACCTCCAAAATTTTCATTAATGAATTTTTTTCTTTCCCTCAGCAGAGCGCGTTCCTTATCTGCATACTTTACCCAGGTTGCTGGCAGCACAAAATTATTGCTTTTGGAGTTGGCCAGACCTAACTCATCACTATTCATGTGAATATACTCAGCAATATTGTTGTTCAAAGTTAAATCAGGATCGAGAAAGAATACCCAGAACTGATCAC
>CAZQKJ010000305.1:0-5086 GCA_964593315.1 uncultured Granulosicoccaceae bacterium | reverse complement strand
GCAGAGGTTCAGGATGTATTCCGTTCACCGAAGTTTGGTCATGTTGCGGGTTGTATGGTTGTCGATGGCGTTGTTCGCAAGGATGAACCGATTCGTGTACTGCGCGATAACGTCGTGATCTTTGAAGGTGAGCTTGAGTCGTTGCGTAGATTTAAAGATGATGTCAATGAAGTTCGAATGGGAACTGAGTGTGGTATAGGTGTTAAGAATTACACCGATATCAAAGCCGGTGATCAGATTGAAGTATTCGAACGCAAGGAAGTCGCACGGTCTCTTTAGGCGCAACGGTGTAGTGAAACATTCAAATGCCACAAATGAGTCAGACGAGCAAAATGCTTCATTTCTTCAGGGATTTACAGCAATGATTTACCTTTTCGCTAATTTTGTAGGAGCTTCGTGGAGTTTAATCACCGCCCCTGCGGGAGCTTGCCCTTTAGGCCACAGGAGCGTTGCAGCTCTTGAAAAGGCGGCAGCCATTGCCTGCGAGCTGCGTTTTGCTGTGATCAAAATGAAAAACTCTCATTCGACCCGTTTGAACCTTTCACTACACTAGAAAATGGCCAAGGATTATCCACGTAGCTATCGGGTTGCCGATCAAATTCAACGCGAGTTGTCGGACCTGATTAAACACGAGTTGAAAGACCCGCGCATGCCGGACATGGTAACAGTGGCGGGGGTAGAGGTCACAAAAGACTTATCCAGTGCCAAGGTCTATGTTTCTGCTCTGACTATAGAGAGTAATAGCGAAAAACGCGCCGAGATGATGGATGCTTTGAATCAGGGTGGTGGTTATCTGCGCAAGCTGCTTGGTGGAAGAATGCGTCTACGGTCAGTGCCATCCCTGAAATTCTTCTACGATCAAGTACAGGAATCAGGTTCGGTGCTCTCTACATTGATAGATGACGCAGTGGCTACCAACACAACTGATGCAGATACTGATACCTCGTCTGAAGGTAACAATTTCTGATGCGTGCTTTGAACGGTGTTTTATTATTGGATAAACCGTCCGGGTTTACATCCAATGGCATTCTGCAGAAAGTTCGTAAACTGTATGATGCAAAAAAGGCAGGCCATACCGGAAGCCTTGATCCCTCTGCGACTGGTATGTTGCCCGTATGTTTTGGTGAAGCAACCAAGCTTTGTGCCTACATGCTTGATGCTGAAAAAACCTATCGCGTATCGGCGCTACTCGGTGTAACCACTGATACAGAAGATGCTGATGGTCAGGTACTGACTCAAACCACAGTGCCGGAAATCACCGAACAACAATTGTCTGAAGTGGTAGCCTCTTTTAAAGGTGAGCAACTACAAGTTCCTCCCGCGTACTCTGCAATCAAAAAGGGCGGCGTCCGATCGTATAAGCTAGCGCGTGAGGGCAGGGCGGTTGAACTTGAGCCACGTAAAATTGATGTAAAAGCGATTGCACTTACCGCTTTTGAAGGGGATGTCTTCACTCTCGAACTGCGAGTCTCTAAAGGTACCTACATTCGCTCTATTGTGCGTGATATCGGTGAGCGGTTTGGTTGTGGCGCGCATGTCACACTGCTGCGCAGATTGTCAGTATCGCCCTTTGATGCCCAGACAATGGTGAGTATCGAACAAATTCAGTCCGCCGGGAATGCTGATGACTTTTTGCGGCCGACAGACGATGTCATCGCCGATTGGCCAAGTCTCACCATCGATGACGAGACGGCGCTCAAATTCAGGCATGGATCCAAGCCGGACTATAGTGCCCCGGATACCGAACATGCTGATGAGTTGTTTAGAGTCTATAATTCAGACAATTTCTTCCTTGGGCTTGGAAAGGTTGTACAGAACAAGCTGGAGACGGTTCGCCTGATAGGCGGCCAACTGGATCAACCTGCCACCGATGGCAGTGGATCATAATGATGAAGTTACTTTTTTCACCCGCAAATGCACAAGCATTTGTACTACTACTCACACTATAGATAAGTTGGAGATACCATGGGTTGCTTAAGCGCCGAACAAACGGCGGAGATAATCGACGAACATAAGCGCGACTCCTCGGACACGGGGTCACCGGAAGTTCAAGTTGCATTGTTGTCCGCAAGAATCACTCACCTGACAGAACACTTTAAAGCTCACAAGCACGATCACCATTCCAGACGAGGATTACTCCGTATGGTTAATCAACGTCGAAAACTACTCGACTACCTGAAGCGCAAAGATCAAAGCCGCTATCAGGATCTTATTGCGAAACTAGGCCTGCGCCGCTAAGTCCGCACTGTCGACTCCATGACTACAAGAGTCATAACTTAAGGAATACAAGTGAATCCAGTAATTAAGAAATTTCAGTTTGGTGGCCATGAAGTCATCATGGAAACAGGGGAGATTGCACGTCAGACTTCCGCTGCGATCAAAATTAGCATTGGCGATACCATGGTATTGGTATCCGCTGTAGGTAAAAAGGAAGTTCGTCCCGGTGCCGATTTCTTCCCGTTGACAATCAACTATCAGGAACGTACCTACGCCGCTGGTAAGATACCAGGTGGTTTCTTCAAGCGTGAAGGGCGTCCGAGTGAAAGTGAAACGCTGACGTCAAGATTGATAGATCGTCCATTGCGTCCGTTGTTCCCGAAGGGTTTTCGCAACGAAGTGCAGGTGATCCCGACAGTCATGTCATTAGATCCCGAGATTCAAGCAGATATTGTAGCGATCCTGGGTGCATCTGCAGCGCTTGCCTGTTCCGGTATGCCTTTCATGGGGCCAATTGGTGCTGCACGAGTAGGCTATATTGATGGTTCATACGTGCTTAACCCGACTGCTACTCAAGTAGTCGAATCACAACTGGATCTGGTTATAGCCGGTACTGAGAATGCGGTACTTATGGTTGAATCAGAGGCAGCAGTACTACCTGAAGATGTCATGTTGGGTGCGGTCACATACGGCCATGAACAGATGCAGGTAGCTATCACTGCGATTAAAGAACTGGCAGCTGAAGTCGGTGCCGAGCCATGGGACTGGAGTGAGCCTGCAAAAGATGAGTCGCTTGCACAGAAAGTTGCAGCGCAGGCTGAAGCAGGTCTGGCCGAGGCGTATACCACTGCTGACAAGATGGAGCGACAGACAAAGGTTGGGGCGGTTAAAGATGCAGCAGTTGCAGCATTGGTAACAGACGCTGATGACTCGCCTTCCGCTGGTGATGTACTTGGTGCTGTATCGTCACTTGAAAAATCACTGGTACGCGGCCGAATTCTTTCCGGTGAGAGACGCATAGATGGTCGTGACACACGAACGGTACGTCCGATAGCGGTAAAAACCGGATTGCTGCCGCGAGTACACGGTTCATCGCTTTTCACTCGTGGTGAAACTCAAGCTATTGTTGCAGTAACGCTCGGTACTACTCGAGATGCGCAAATCATCGATGCACTCGAAGGTGAGAGACGCGATGCATTTATGTTGCACTACAACTTCCCTCCCTACTGTGTTGGTGAAACCGGTTTTGTCGGTTCTCCGAAGCGTCGAGAGATCGGACACGGCAAGTTGGCCAAGCGTGGTGTGCAGGCGGTTATGCCAGAGGAGGATAACTTTCCGTACACTATTCGTGTGGTTTCAGAAATCACTGAATCCAATGGTTCGAGCTCAATGGCGAGTGTCTGTGGTTCAAGTCTCGCGATGATGGATGCTGGTGTACCACTCAAGGCACCTGTTGCCGGTATTGCCATGGGTCTGATCAAAGACGACAACCGCTTTGCGGTGCTCAGTGATATCCTGGGCGATGAAGATCACTTGGGAGATATGGATTTTAAGGTTGCCGGAACCGATGAAGGTGTTACTGCATTGCAGATGGATATCAAGATCGACGGTATTACAACTGAGATCATGGAAGCAGCGCTTGAGCAGGCTAAAGAAGGTCGTCTGTTTATACTCGGCGAGATGAACAAGGTGCTGCAGTCTCCTCGTGAAGAGCTTTCAGAACATGCACCACGATTCATCACAGTCAAGATTCACCCTGAGAAAATTGCAGCGGTAATCGGTAAGGGTGGTGCGGTCATTCGTGCACTGACTGAAGAAACCGGAGCTACAATCGATATCGGTGACGATGGTGTTATCAAGATTGCATCAAGTGATCGGGTAGCCGGTGAAGAAGCCAGACGTCGGATTGAACAGATCACGGCGGACGTTGAAGTGGGCACTATCTACGAAGGCAAGGTTCAGAAGATTATGGACTTTGGCGCTTTTGTAAATATTCTGCCTGGCAAAGACGGTTTGGTGCACATCTCGCAAATCTCCGAGAATCGTGTGCAAAATGTGGCCGATGAACTTAGTGAAGGACAAACTGTTCGCGTAAAAGTGCTTGAGGTAGATAAGCAGGGTCGTATACGTTTGAGCATGAAGGCGGTAGCTTCCGAGGGTGAAGCAGAGTCAGCTCCAGAGCCGAGCTAGTCTTCGCTAAGCCGTAAGTTAGTGTAGTACGGCTCTTACAGCCAGGTTGTAACTGATAACACCCTCTCCTGAGGGTGTTATCATTTTGGCTCAACGGAATCTGACAGAAATCTGCGCTTTGATTTTCTAGTTGTTAAGTTGCACCAGGCAGTTAATCCGGGTAGTCAGCCCAAATAGTCAAAAAATTGTAGCGCCAGTTGCCATGGTGAAGATGTAAAAACTATTCCAGACCTGTCTCACGGGTGATGAAATGACAACCACTGACACATTCGATCCGGCGCATATTCCTTTTATACAGCAGTGTTTGCAGTTGGCAGAGCAGGCGGCTGCTGCTGGTGAGGTGCCTGTTGGCGCGCTTGTAGTAAAAGATGACAAAGTTATCGCATCTGCTCGCAATTGCCAGATTGGCAACTGCGATCCAACTGCACATGCCGAAGTCATAGCATTGCGAGATGCCTCTTTAGTGCTCGACAATTACCGTTTGCCTGGTTGCACGCTCTACAGCACCGTTGAACCGTGTCTTATGTGTGCCGGTGCCATGTTACACGCGCGTGTGGATTGTGTGGTCTATGGTGCTCCCGAGCCAAGAGCCGGTGCAGCATCAGGCAAAGTTAACTACTTCACAGAAATGCGTCACTTGCACAAAATGGATGTGATTGGTGGTGTGCTCGAGGAAGAC
>CAZQKJ010000304.1:0-5097 GCA_964593315.1 uncultured Granulosicoccaceae bacterium | reverse complement strand
AATTAATGAAGTTAACCGTAGATTTTGGTGATCATACCCGCTCAATTCTTGCTGGTATTAAACAGGAGCGCGAAAATCCCAATGAAATAGAAGGCCAGCAGGCCTTGTTTGTTGTTAATTTGCCTGAGCGAAAAATGGCAGGAGAACTATCCCAGGGTATGCTTTTTGATATCGGTTACGCAGACAAGCTTGTGCCGTGCCTGGCTATGCCAGAGCATGAGCTGCCGAATGGCAGTAGAGCCGGTTGATTCGTTTGAGATCACCAATAATATTCAACAATTATGAAGGCATCCAGATCATTAATCATCGCAGCGTCACTATGTATGCTTCTGGCTGCTTGTGGTCAAACAGTAGAATTATCAAAGGATCAGCAAGCAGCGGCATTGTTGTGGCTTGGTCTTGTCGATAGTGGCAAGTACTCTGAGAGTTGGCAGCAGTCGTCTACTATATTTCAATCTGCAGTTGTCGAGCCTGATTGGATTAAACAGATACGATCTGCAAGAGCGCCTCTTGGTGCTGTGTTGTCACGTAATCAGGAAAAGTCTGTTAGCCAGAAGAATCCTTCTGGCGCACCGGATGGCGACTACATTATTGTTAGGTACGAATCATCCTTTGACAAGAAAGCAGAGGTAATTGAGACACTGACGCTTTATCTGGAGTCTGATGGTTCGTGGCGTACTACCGGTTACTTTATTAAGTAGATACGTGATTATTTATCGGGAATTTTACTGTCGGGCTGTGAACCGCTTCAATAGTTTTACGTAAACCAGATCGTCACTTCTAGCCTCGAAGGTTAAGCCGTAACCGGAAATATTCTTTGAGTACACGCCTGCAAGCGTTGTGCTTTCAGCGCTGATTTCATCCTTAAAATTGTGAGTTGCATTCAGAGTGAAATCATTAAATGGCTTTAAGCGCAGAGCAACTGTTCCTCCCACAGCGGTAACATTTTCGCTATTAGTCACATCACGATGACGCAGTTTTAATCTCCCGATCATTGAATACGGAATTCTGTGCTCTCTATTGAATAGTTTTGTTGTCTGGAACTGCAGATCGGTTTGAGTATTTGCGTCTTTTGTAGCGCGTCGGGTCAAGCTTATGTTTGAGATTGTCGCTGTTGTCTTGTGGTTTGCCGCCAGAGTGATGATGTCACGATCAGTGCCGGCTTCTGTGGCCGTATTGCTAAGTTGAAGGCTGATGTTATTCTTATCCGAATAATTCAATTGATATGAAAAGCCGAAATTCTCAATATCGTTGCTGTCCCTTTCAGTCTGATTCAGAAATATCTTGAAGCTGTTTCTCGGATCAAAATGAAATGCAGTTATAGCTCCGATGATCGTTGATGTGGTATCGCCGTTTTTTCTTATCTCACTAGAGAGATCTAAACGCAGCGCTTTATTGTCAGCCACAGCATTGGAGCAGCTATACAGTAAACTGACAAAAACTGCTGCCTTTGTTTGCCCGAAGTGAATCAAAAAAAACTCTGCTTAATAGGTCATGACAATATACTATGCTGTTTGCAGTACTTCAAGCCTAGCGGGAAAAGCGCAGCTTACTCCTTGGTAGCACTATACTTGGTGCTATGTGGTGCAGTAAGCTAGGCGGAGGCAGGGTCAATCAAAACTAAGCAATCAGTCGTAAAATAAGAGGTTCACTGATGAGAAGTATTGTGCTGGTATTTGTTGGTTTAGTAGTAGGGGTTGCAGCAGGATTGGCAGGTTCCGGGAAGACATTTAAAGACACTCCTGCGCTGCATGTACAAACAAAAGACGTAGAGGCCACATCCGAAGCTGCTAACCCTTTCGCACCTGTAGTTGATGCTGATGTCTATAACAGACCAGAAAATACAACTACCACAAGTAACACAACGGACAGTCTGACATCACAGAACAATGTCCCTGATATACCCGTGTCTGAAATCAGTCACTACCGTGACCTGTTAGCCTACCTGCTACATATCGACTCACTAAGCTCGCAACAACTACAGAGTTTCTTGCTTGAGCTAAACCCCGTGAGTCATGATGCAACCTTTACTCACACCCTTAGTGCGGCCACATACCAGCGTTGGGCAGAACTGGATTTAGACGCGGCATTGGAGCATGCCATCGCAAGTATGGATTCCAGGCAGGGCAATCACGGCTCGTTGGCGCGCAACGCGATAACACTGTTGGCAGTTCAATATCCAGAGGCGGTGAGCAGCAGAATTACACACCTTGGAAATCCTCAATCGGAGTTGCATTACCTCGCTACTCGGGGGTTAGTATCTCGTGACCCTGAGGCATTTTTGCGTAACCTGCTTGAAGATGGCGGCAGTCATCCCGACCAGCAAGATATGCGTATGATGGCATTGATGAGCTGGGCGGAAAAAGACGCTGGTGCCGCATGGGATTTTATTAATACGGAATATCCAGGCCGGCTGGAGTTCTACGATCGGCAGAGCGTACTCAGTATCTGGTTTGATCAGGACCCGGATGCAGCACTGCCGGAAATAGAAGTGGCACTTAGCACCGTTACTAACCCTGAAGAACACGCGATGCTTGCCGATCTCTATACGCGTCACTTGACTCGCCAGAATCCGGAAGCTGCACTTCAATGGGCCTTGTCTCTGGACGATTTTATGGTCCGTGAACAGACGCTGATGAATCTTTTTTTTAATCAATCCAACCTTAGCCCTGAAACAATGATTAGTTTCATCGATCAATTGAGTGCTGAAGATCAACAAAAAATAATGCCAATGGCATCTCAGGCAATTGTCAGTAACATGGCTCGAACGGATCCATTGGGTGCCATGGCCTGGGCCGAACAGCTACCCTCATCACAGCGATTAAATGCCCAGCAGACCACCATTTCAGATTGGGTTAACTATGACCCAGATGCCGCACTTGGGTGGCTATTGGCTCAACCGGAGACGTCAGAAACCTATGAGCTAATCCGCTCAGTAGCTTATCCGGTTGTTTATTCTAATCCGGAGGCAGGCATGGTTCTTTTTCAAACATTGCCAGCGCAAATGCAAACAGAAATGGTTGAGCCGATCATATCAGCACTGTCACAGCAAGGTCAGGGGGTAGCGCAGCAGTGGTTAAGCGAGCAGAGCAATCCTGAGGTGGTACAAAGGGGATCGCTCATGATCGACCTGATGGATCCGGATGCCGATACCTATTCAACTCTTGAGAATATCGCCGCGTTGGAGTCCAACAAAGAGGAGTTCATGTTTCGCTTTCTAAGTGAACGCGCTTACACAGATCAGGATACCGTCACGAGCTGGATAAGTGAGACCGGTTTACTCACCGACCAGGAGCGTGAGATGTTTCAGCAATTGATTGTTGAGGTGAGCGGTTCTGGGTTTGGAGTGCCTTATGGAGGTGCGTATGGACGTTACCTGCCAGACACTGGGCGCTAGTGGGCCTACGTCAAGTTTTCTAACGCAGCCATCGCGGTGGCTGCGAAGATTAAGTGTTGAGGAACTTTCGGGACGACCCACCAGTGCCATTCCTGACAAGCTTTGTCAGGAATTTCATTTATGTTATAGCCGACTCATTATCGCTGCCGTCGTAGCAAGAAAGTATGTAGCAACAAGCGCCGTTGAAAATGTAACTATCGCTTATTACGTTTGTGCGTTCTATAGATTTAGAACTTTCTGTAGACCCAGGTGTGATCAAAATTAACAGGCGTACTATAGCGGCGCGAACCGAATTTCAATCTCGAGTATCTTACGCGCCGCAAAATGATAGCTGACTGCCAGATATAATCATTAATTATGTCTTTTTGGGATACGGTCAGCAGGTATATCATTAAATGATCTTTGAAGTTCCAGCTGTGCGTCTGCCGGGTGTATTCCCATGTCTTTTAATTCTCTGGCGTCCAATGTAGCCAGCCTCCGACGCTCTTCTGCAATGCTTAGTTTAAGTAACTGTATTGCCCACCAACGCTTAAGCAAATCAAGGCCATTGCGCATTGCCTGACTAGCTGAATGAGACAAGTGTTGTGTGGTGGGTATGCAGGTATTTCGATTCATGATCTTATCCATCAATATTTGTTGTATAGATATTATTTATTCAACGAATATTGACTGTAGGATGTGCAGGCGGTATAAGAAATCGAAAAATATTGAAGTTATCTACCACTGATATTGATGACATCCCATGAGTGCCAGAAGAACGCTTGATCTGAATACATTGCGTAGTTTTGTTGTCATTGCTGATGCCGGTAGTATGACGCGAGCCGCGACCAGACTGCATATGACGCAGTCGGCAATCAGCATGCAGATAAAACGTCTTGAGCAGGGACTGGATTTGTCTGTATTTGAACGCTCTAAGCAAGGCATAACTCCAACACCATCCGGTGAACAGTTGTTGCACTATGCCAGGCAGATGCTGGATTTAAACGATGAAGTGTGGGGGCGTCTGACCGCAGAGGATTATGAGGGCAGGGTGTCGTTAGGGGTACCGTCAGATATTATTAATCCGGTAGTGCCCAATGCGATCAGGGAGTTCACTCGTGATTATCCGCGAGTTCAGGTGCAACTGGCCTCTTCGCTAACTAAAAAATTATTGCATGAGTTTGAGTTGGGTAAGCACGATATTGTACTTACTACAGAACATCTGCCCAGCAAAGGCGGTGAGGTATTGTGTTCACAGCGCTTGATTTGGACGGGTGCCATTGGTGGCAGTGCCTGGAAAAAATCACCGTTGCCGATCGGCTTTTCTAAAGCATGTGCCTTTAGACAAACCGTGGTTGATGCGCTTGATGCTGCTGCTATTGAATGGCGTGATGTTGTTATTGCAGAGGATGAAATTGCTGGTACCGCTGCATTGGCTGCCGATTTGTGTGTTGGGGCTGAGCTTGAGTTTGTAGAGCATAATGGTCGCGAGGCAATTGAACATGATGGTGCGCTGCCGGATTTACCTGATCATTCAATTATTATGTACCGGACCAAAGGCGCTTCTGACACACCCGGTAGAGTGTTGGGGGATTACATTGCCCGGCAATATCTTGAGTGTAGCTAGTGTGGTATTCCAACCTCTGTTGGAGCGTTAGCTGCAGGCTGAGGTGGTCAAGCTTTTTGGTACCAATAAGTTAAGCGGCTAAATCCAAACCTGT
>CAZQKJ010000303.1:0-5097 GCA_964593315.1 uncultured Granulosicoccaceae bacterium | reverse complement strand
AACCCGATTGAGGCAGGTCACACCGCAAGATTCAGCCATGCTTTGCCTGAGTCTACGAAGCAGAAGAAGTAGACGCAAGTAATAACAGGGGAAATACCATGCGGGTCGCTATCGAAACATTCAGCGGCACAAATATCGAAGATGTTACCTTTGGCATTGATCCGGAATCGAGCTGCTAGCAAGCGACTTTCATCGACCTGATCAGCACGCGCAGCGCCACATAGGTTGCCGCCAATGCGAAACCGTTGCCTATCATCAGAATAATCAACACACTCATACCATTTGCTCCTTTAGAAAACTTATGGTGGGTATTAAAGCAACCAATATGGGCAATATCGGGACAGAACTATGATGAATTCTGACAAAATCGATCAATGATCGGCAAAGGCCACAATCTCGTATAATCAGTAATTGGGTCTGCGCTTTGCTACCCTGCGGCCCTGTTATCGCGGAAAGGTACAACCCAATGCACAATTCGGAACTACAGCTTCGCGAACTATGGAATAACCACAAGCTTGACCCGGATGCGCTGACGCGAATCCAGCTAACCGGATCAGAGCCTGTCCTGCCCTCTTCGTTTTCAACAGGCACAGCAGCCCAGGTATCGATAGCAGCCGCCGCCGCAATGGCAGCAGAAATCGGCCACTTACGGGGCTTGCCAAAGCAAACCGTAACCGTTGATATGCTTCAGGCCGCAATAGAGTGCACTGCGTTATTCACAGTGGATGGTGAATCAACACCGGCATTCGCAGAACTCTCAGGTTTGTATCTTTGCAAAGATGGCTGGATCCGATTACACGCAAACTTTGATCACCACCGAGATGCCGCATTGCAAGTGCTCGATCTACCAGTAGGTGCCAATACACCTCGATCAGATGTTGAAGCAAAAGCCGCACGCTACGATAAACAAACGCTTGAAGAAGCCATCTTAGACAACGGCGGCGCCTGTGCTGTGGTAAGAACCGTCGCAGAGTGGGATGCACTGGAACAATCAAAAGCCGTAGCCCGCCTGCCACTGGTAGAAATCACCAGGTTAGGAGAAGCAGCACCCAAACAACACCCGACCCTGGAAGACAATCAGGCACCACTTGCAGGTATTCGTGTACTGGATTTAACCAGAATTCTCGCAGGCCCTGTGTGCGGACGCACCCTCGCAGCTTACGGTGCCGATGTGATGTTAATCAACTCACCTGTGCTACCCAACATAGAGAGCATTGTAGAAACCAGTCGCGGCAAGTTATCCGCTCACATCAATTTGCACATTGAGTCAGACAAAAAGAAACTAGACAACTTAATAGCTGACGCACAGGTATTTGTACAAGGGTATCGACCAGGTTCATTGGCAACTCACGGTTTAACACCTGAATCGATAGCAGAACAGAACCCAGGCATTGTCTATACAAGCTTAAGCGCGTATGGCAGAACCGGCCCTTTTAGTTCACGTCGCGGATATGACTCACTGCTACAGAGTGCCAGCGGTTTTAATATGGCCGAGGCACAGGCAATGCAATCATCCGCTCCACAGGCATTACCGGTACAAATACTGGACTATGCCAGTGGATTTTTGATGGCATTTGGTACCCAGGTGGCGCTGCAAAAACAAATGACGCAAGGCGGCAGCTGGCATGTGCAAGTCTCGCTTGCTCGCACCGGATTGTGGTTAAGATCCATGGGGCAAAGTGCGGAAAATCTATCCTGTCCTAAACCCGACCCGCACAAATACCTGCAATCATACGAATCAAGTTGGGGTGCTTTAAAAGCCTTGCCACATGCGCCGGCTTTTTCGCATTCAAAGGTTGGCTGGACCCGACCTTCTACAAAACCCGGATCAGATCCCGCACAGTGGCCGGCACCGCAGCCCGGTTAAAACGAACTAGCCGTGAAAGCCGACTTCTTCGTGCATAAACTGTATAAGCTTGGTTGTGTTTACCCTGAAGTCATTGTAGGCAACAACTCCGTCCGGATTGATAAGGATCAACCAGGGTGTACCGCCGGTACGAAACTTAAGCATGGTGTCAGAAATACTCAAGCCATCAGGATCACCGGCATCGTGCCCCATAGTAATTGGCAACTCATACTTCAGTTGCAATTTACGCACGTCATCCTGTGTGTTGTGATGAAAACCCTCAAAGACGGTTTGTATTCCTGCAATCGCTACCTTGGGATGCTCATGAAATTCGTTAGCAAAGGCTTTGAGTGTCGGAAAACCGCTGGCATGACATCCAGGGCACCAGTTCTGAAAACACTTGAGGAATATCCACTTACCTCTGTTCTCGTCGATTGAAAAACTCGACTCTTTGCCATCAGCATTAATCCAGTAATTCACATCCAGCTCAGGCGCTTCAAGACCCTCAATTCCGTACTGTGGCAACTCCTCTGCTGGTGCCTGTGTCGATTCAGTGTCTGCCAACCCCTTACCGGCCACACCCGAGAGCGCAGCCAGGCCCATTAACCGAGATGACTTTTTAATCAGTTGGCGGCGTTGCGGATTGTAGTTGTTTTTCATTACTGGATGTTCGCTATTGATTATCCGTATGTAGCTCGTGACTATAGACTCAAGAGTTTTACTTACGGTTTTACAAATTCTGAAAAGTTAGAGTCCCCCGGATCAAATACCACGACCAGGCCACACTTTGGCGGATGACTCATCTATCATCGATACTGTAGACAAATCTAACGTATAGCAAGCCACTGTGTATCAGATTGCAGATTTTAGTGATCCTGCAATGACACGCGCTACGTGTATGGCATTCCGATCGCTCAAAGATTCAATCTGATGCCGGCACGAAGTGCCGTCTGCCACAATTAGAGTGTCCGAATCGGCATCTCGCACAGCGGGCAAAACATCGAGCTCGGCCATGCTCTTAGACACATCCAGCGTGTCTGCCATATAGCCAAACGCACCTGCCATGCCACAACAGGAGGAATCGATGACAGAAATATCAGTATTTGGAAGTAGCGCCAGAGTTTTCTCAACGGATGACATCACACCCGATGCCTTTTGATGACAGTGTCCGTGCAGCAGAATTTTACGCCGCAGGGATTTGCCGTTATCCCGGGGCTGAAATTTCAACCTGTGGCTGTCATCCTCAATGTGGTCGCTGACAAACTCTTCAAACAGCTTTGCATGCTCCGCGATCATCAACGCATCATCACCTGGCAACAGAGACAAATGCTCATCCCGCAGTGTCAAAAGGCAGCTCGGCTCAAGCCCGACTACTTTAATGCCTCTTTGCACAAAAGGAAGCAAAGACTGTTGCATGGTTAGTGCACTCGCTCTCGCCTTTTCAACCATACCGGCACTCAACCAGGTTCTGCCGCAACAGAGTTTTTTGCCTTTTGGTGATTGCACCAGATGCACCCGATAATCCATCGCGTTCAAAACTGTTACTGCATCGTGCAGATTTTCTGGTTCAAACCAAGTGTTAAAAGTATCTGCAAGCAATACCACTGCCCGACTTCCACTACCCGTACTGCCACCGGTTCTGAACCAGTCAGATCTAAAGGCGGGCAATTGTCTGTCAGCAGAGAAGCCTGTGGTGCGCTCGAGAATCCTTGCAAGCCATGGCAGCTTATTGCGTAAGTTGGCCAGCGCAGGCATACGCGCCGCCGATGGTGCATAAAGAGGCAGGTTGCCGACCAGCTTGTCAGTCAAGGTATAGCCGTGTAGCTCGGCACGTGCAGCAAGCACTTCTATTTTCATTTTCGCCATATCAACGCCTGTTGGGCACTCACGCTTACAACCCTTACAGGACACACAATATTTCATGGTTTGCTGCATGTCGTCTGACGCCAGTGCTCCCTCACCAATCTGCCCGGACATGGCAAGCCTGAGGCTGTTGGCTCTGCCGCGGGTTGTATCGCGCTCGTTGCGCGTTGCCCGATACGACGGACACATCACTCCACCCTTGAGCTTGCGACAGGCACCGTTGTTGTTACACATCTCAACTGCACCTTGCAGCCCTCCACCGGCACCAGTCCATGCCGACCAGTCAAGCTTATGGGTAAGATTGTTAACCTTATACTCTGGTTGATAGCGAAACAATGATCGATCATTCATCGCGGGCGCGTTAACAATTTTACCGGGGTTTAATAAACCCGCAGGATCAAACAGTGTTTTTAATTCTTTAAAGCTCTCAACCATCTGTGCACCGAACATTTTTTCATGAAATTCGGAGCGAGATAGTCCATCACCGTGTTCACCAGAGTGCGAACCTTTGTATTTTAAAACCAGATCAAACGCCTGCTCAGCAATGCTGCGCATAGTCTCTGCATCTTTCTCAAGCTTTAGATTCAGCACCGGGCGTACATGCAGACAACCAACCGATGCATGCGCATACCAGGTACCTTCAGTGCCATGACGATGAAATACTTCAGTTAATTCGCGGGTGTACTCCGCCAGATCTTTGAGTTCGACTGCACAATCTTCAACAAAGGAAACCGGTTTTCCATCGGTTTTCATAGACATCATGATGTTAAGGCCTGCCGTTCTCACTTCGGCAATAGCACTTTGTAGTTGTGGGTCTACCGCCTCTACCACTCCACCCAATTGCCTGCCCTGACTGCTCCAGTTAAAGCCCAGGTCAGACATACATTCTGACAGTTGTTGTAAGGACCTGAGGTTTTCATCCTGTTCGTCGTGTGCAAACTCGACTATCAGCAGCGCCGCAGGTTCACCGCGGACAAATCTCTCGACCGAAGCTTGGTAAATATCGATATCTCGCGCCAGAGATATCATGGTTGAATCGACCAGCTCGATAGCACGGGGTTCAAGACATGATAGATGCTGCGCGGCATCCATTGCCTGATAAAAAGTAGGAAAGTGGCAGACGCCCAATACCTTGTTTACCGGCAGAGGCGACAGCTTAAGCTCTATCTGTCTTGACAGAGCCAACGTGCCTTCAGACCCGACCAACACATGCGCCAGATTTATCGGGGCATCTTCGTTAATCAGCGCATCCAGATTGTAGCCGCCTACCCGCCTTTGAACTGTAGGGAAACGTTTTTCAATTTCATCTTTTTCACGCTTGCCAAGCTGTTGCAATTGATCGACAAGCTTTTGCTGAACGGGTGGCAGATTTTGTAGTTGCTCAGCAA
>CAZQKJ010000302.1:0-5103 GCA_964593315.1 uncultured Granulosicoccaceae bacterium | reverse complement strand
GTTTATCACTATAGTAAAATGCGCGCGTGACCGTACAGACGGTTAAGGGATTTCTGTTGTCTCGACAATGGAGAGACTATTCAGCGGGTATCGAGATCTCTCTGTGGGCGCATTCCGAATCTGGTCCGCTGCACCTCGTGGTGCCGGGCCAGCGTGCTGTGTGCTTTACAGACCGTGATCAGGCAATTGAGCTGCCAGCTAATGCTGAGCGCAAATCGGTAAAACTGGTGTCAACTGAAGGTGTTCCGGTAGATGCTCTTTATCTGCAAGCTCAAAGAGACCTGGCAGAACTTAATCATCGATCGGATGTTGTTTTGCATGAGTCGGATATCAAGCCTGCTGACCGTTATTTGATGGAGCGGTTTATTCATGCAGGCTTTAGTGCGACCGGAGTTGTTGAGCAACATTCGGGCTTTGTGGAAATTAAGAACCCGAAACTCAAGCCACTGGATTTTTCAGCTGATTTGGTTTTAGCATCAATCGATATCGAAACCCGCGGTATGTCGCAACAACTGTATAGCATTGCCATACACAGCGGAGATCATCATGTGGTTATGATGGTGGGCGAGCCACAAGGCAATAGATACAGTGACTTTACGCTCGAGTTATTTGCAACAGAAAAACAATTGCTGGTGGCATTCTTTAATGCACTGGCACGGATAAATCCGGATGTCATTATCGGATGGAATATTGTGGGCTTCGATCTCGACTTTATTGCCCGCAAGTGCGAGCAACTTAATGTGCCATTAGCGTTGGGCAGAGGCGGCGAAGCATCGGCTATTTTGCAGGTTGGTAGTGGGACCGGTTCGATAAAAATAGCCAGGGTCCCCGGTAGAGCTGTGTTGGACGGAGTTGATTTGTTGCGTGCGGCATTCTGGTCTTTTGAAAGCTACTCACTTGAAAATGTCGGTCAGCAGATGCTTGGGCGTGGCAAAACAATCGATAACACTGACAAAGTCGGTCAGATAAATCACTTGTATGAAAATGATAAACCGGAGCTCGCCAAATACAATATCGAAGACTGCAGGCTGGTGACCGAGATCTTTGCCAAAGCTGACCTTGTTAACTTTGCTATGCAGCGTGCTCGCATGACGGGATTGCCTCTTGATAAGTCAGGTGGTGCGGTGCAGACATTCGATAACCTGTATCTGCCGCGTTTGCATCGCAAAGGCTATGTGGCAGCAGCCTTACACACTGACGATGGTCCTGGCAGTCCCGGTGGCTATGTGCTTGACTCAAAGCCCGGTATCTATAGCAATGTAATTGTGCTGGATTTTAAAAGCCTGTACCCGAGTATTATCCGTACATTTTTAATTGATCCATTAGGCTTAGCCAATCCAGGTAGTGATCCGGTGGCAGGTTTTGAGGGGGCCATGTTCTCAAGGCATGATCATATACTGCCGGGTCTGGTGGAAGAGTTGTGGGGTAGTCGTGATGCCGCAAAGGCAGATGGCAACAACGCGTTATCGCAAGCCATAAAGATCATTATGAATTCACTTTACGGAGTACTCGGATCGACCGGATGTCGGTTTCATAACCATCAATTGGCCAGCAGTATCACCAAGCGCGGGCACGAGATAATTCTACGCAGTCAGGCGTTTATAGAGCATGAAGGGTGGGATGTTATTTACGGTGATACTGATTCGCTGTTCGTGCTGTTGAATGAGGACCATACGGTATCGCAGGCCAACAGTGTCGGTGAAGAATTGCAGGCTGGTTTAAATGATTACTGGCAGCAAGAATTACATGACAAGTTGAGGCTGAGTTCGCACCTTGAGGTTGAGTTTGAAACCTTATACACCCGGTTTGTGATGCCTACCGTTCGTGGTGCCCAGGGTGTTGCTCGGGGCGGTGTTCCGCTTGAGAATGCGGGAAGTAAAAAGCGTTATGCAGGTCAGGTTCAAAAGGCGGATGGTAGTTCTGAACTGATTTTTAAGGGGCTTGAGGCAGTGCGCACTGACTGGACTCTGCTTGCGCGCGAGTTTCAGCGTGAATTATATGCTCTTGTTTTCAATGATCTTCCGGTTGAAGATGTAATACGTGAGACAACCGATAAGCTGCTCTCAGGGGAGCTTGATGATAAATTAGTTTATCGCAAGCGTCTGCGCCGCAAGCTGACTGACTATCATCGTAATGTGCCACCGCATGTGCAAGCTGCTCGCAAAAGTCGCAACCCGCAACGATGGATTGACTATGTGATCACCGTACACGGGCCGGAGCCTATGGAGGAACGAGAATCAGACTTTGACTATCAGCACTATGTGGATAAGCAGCTGGTGCCGGTGGCAGATGGGATTCTGCACTTTCTAAACAGCAGTTATCATGCGGTGATCAGCAATCAAATAGAGTTGTTTTAACTATCTGTATCGCGTGGTCGGGAGTATCGTTAAAACTGGTGTTGCCGATTGCGGGAGGAGGGCGACCTGCAAGTCAGGTCGCCTGAACCAGTCCAGCGGACTAGTCGTCTTCTTTTTCTACCGTGGCTGCCATTTCAATACCTTCGAGCAGCTTGTCGTCCTGTATTGGAAGTGCTTCGGCATCGTCACCCGCACTTTCTTTCAAGGCTTCGGCCGCAGTGCGTAACTCACGGTATTGTTCTACCAACTGGCCGCTCTGCTCGAGTAGCTTTTTGCGCTCTTCGATTTTCTCGTTAAGCTCTTTTATTTCTTTCTTGTGAGTGCGCGCCATTGCCTCTGCGGCTTTGCGGGCAGTGTTCTCTTCCATCTTCTGCTTTTTCAGCGTCTTCAATTTCTTGACGACGTTGTCTGGAGTATCTGCCAGATCAGCATTGATTTTTTTCAGCTCACGATCTTTCTTGGCCAGTTCGTCTTTGGCTTTTTTCAGTGCGCCGGAGTTTGTTTCCCGACCCGCAAGCTGCGCTTTTTCAGCTGACTCTCGAGCAGCCGTGGCTTCGTCGATGGCGCTCTCTGCTGCTTTGCGAGCTTTCTCCGATGCCTTTAATTCGGTGCGCATTTCATTGATTGCGATATCGGCTTTTTCACGCGCGGCCTTAATGTTGGTGTCGGCGTGGTTGGCTCGGTCGATCAGCTTGTTGAGTGCGTCTTTTAATTGGGCGGCTGAGACGGTGGTGTCCAGATCGAGGGCTTTGATGACCTCGTTCGCCAGTAGTTGCTTGCTTAGAGCGAGATCTTTCCAGACCTCTAGTTGAATATCTTCTGTCGTTTGACTCACACAGGGTTCTCTTGATGTAGGAGTGTTACTTCGGGCGCGAGAGTGTAGCACAGGCGATATGCCGCTAGTTTCCCGGTTCCGGTTCAGTTCTTCGTAAATAGGTGGTGTATCACATAAACATTTTGCGGCGAATCAGTTGATACGCGTTGTCTAGTTTTTGGTGTTAGCGAGTAGCCCGTCCTGTTGTCACCAGCAACCTGCCTGTTGTTGCCTGCAGAAGGTGTCTAAACACAGGGAAGGTGAATATTTCAGCGACTGCCATAGTCGGGTACGCGACTGTTCAAAATGGTAAATGATGCCAGACTCGGCATTATAGAGATAATGTCATGTTGTACAAGACCCGAGAACGCTGAAAAGCGCCAGAGCAGCCCTTTTGGTCTAACTTTTTGCATTCAATGGGGCTCAACCGCGATCAGGCAATGGTTTGCACGCTGCGAGATTCGGTCCAATTCCTCTGAACTTTTGGTGATCCGGAGTCTTTGCTTTTACCCTCGTGCATGCGCCTCGTATATGCAGTTGTGCACAAGATTCGACACCAGGGTCGCTCACGCTGTGGTCGGGGCGCTGAAAATCCGGTCAGAGCCTGGCTATAAAAAAGCCAGGGGATTACTTTTTTACCATCAGCATTTGCATCAGGTTTGGTAAGCGGGTATGACCACCTGACCTTGACGCCGGGCAGACAGGGATTGCCTGCAAGACTGTTAGTCCGAACACTAATACTGGGCTTTTACGCTGCCTGACGCGGATCACGACTGGTGATACCGTGACTTACCGCGTAGCGTATAGAGCCGCGATCTACACCGATATCTCTGAGTTGCTGGTCTGACATAGCTGATAACTCGCGAACCGCCTTCTTAATCTCGGTGCTTGTTAAAGCAGATGTTGCAGGTTCAGTGTTTGGTTGTTCTTCAAGCTCGCGCCATGGCCACTCGTCTACACCCTTGGTCAACAGGTGGCGTGAGATACCCATGTCTTCCAGCTGACGATCACTGAAGCTCAGAAGCTGGAGGCGAGTGCGCTGAAGCGCATTGCGGTGGAGGAAATTTGTGAATCCTTTGAACATTTTGATGTTTCTCGATTAGTGAATGATGAACTTATATTAAGCGTTTAATCGGCCAATTCAATAGGTTATTTATTCCTGTGAGGCACAAGAACTGTGAAGATTTTCAGCATCCTTTGATGAACTCAGGACTCAATTTTCCGGGGTGTGCACCGCGTGATTTGAGGGGATGGAGCTTTACAGCACCAGCGGTCATTGGGTGAAGCGCGCTTTGAGATGAACGCTAGTTCGACCAGAAAGCCTGCAGTTGTCGCTTGAGTGGATCAACACTTGAGCACCTCTCTACCTGCCAGTGTGCAGGGTACAAAGTGTGGTAATTCTGATGATCAAAGCGTTGATCGATCAACACAACAACACCCTTGTCTGACTCGGTGCGAATGACTCTGCCGGCAGTTTGCAGGACTCGAGTCAGACCTGGAAAACGGCTGGCGTAATCAAATCCGTTGAGCCCGCGGGATTTGAAGTCCTCTTCAATCAGTTTTTGAGTCAGGTTTACTGAAGCCAGGCCGGTGCCCACAATTATGGAGCCGATCAGTTGGTCACCTCGGTAATCGATACCTTCACCAAAAACGCCACCCAGAATTGAAAAGGCCAGTGTGGCGTTATCGCTTGAAAAATGATCCAGAAATTCCAGCCGCTCCGGCTCTGATGAGCCCCGACTCTGAACGATTAGTGCGATTGACGGGTGTGTGGATTTAAACGCTGAGTAGACTAACTCCATGAATGCGTAGGAAGGGAAAAACACCTGATAGTTACCGCGTCTACTTTGATAAACCTCAAAAATAATTTCAACAATCGATGCTACCGAGTGCTCCCGAGCGTTGTAGCGTGTATCTACCCAGTTACAAATC
>CAZQKJ010000301.1:0-5113 GCA_964593315.1 uncultured Granulosicoccaceae bacterium | reverse complement strand
AGCTGGAAACAGCGTTAATTTCAATCTATGACGCCGCCAACGATTCCGACGGATGGAACAGCTCCCTGGATGCCTGCGTCGATTACGTAGATGCGCGCAGTGCTAACATCATGTTCCAGGAGAACAGTGTCAATTCGCGCTGGCGCTATTCTCTGGGTAGTCAACTGTGGCGAAGCTGTACGCCTGAACAGGTGGAAATATCCATTTCCATGTTTGAAAAGTATGACACCAGAGCCTGGGAGTTCGTTCATAAGCACAGAAAGCAAACCCTATTAGTCGACACTGACTTCTGGAAAGATGTAGTCGAGCTTGATAAGCGCGAAGACTATCAGTTCTTTCAAAACCAGCTCGGTTTCACACGAAAGGTAGGCAGCAAGCTAAATGATAACTTAAGCTGGACCGACAACATTGCTTTTCAGTTTCCAAAGAACATGCAGACGGTGCCAGAAGAAAACCTGCAAAGAATTCGAAATCTACTGCCTCACGCTGCAAAATCCATTGAGTTATGGCGAACCTTCTCTATTTTAAAGTCACAGTATAAGGCGGTTCTATCAGCGCTTGATCACGTGCGTGTCGGCCTTTGTGTGGCAGACCCGAGCGGCGCCATTGTTATTTCCAATGACGAAGCCAATAAAATTTTCGAACAGAGCGGCGCTATTCGATTGGGAAAAGATCGCCAGCTTCATTGCAGGTCACCGGAGGTAGAGCATTCTATTCGTCAGGCAATTAAAAATAGCTGTGCTACTTCATCAGGAAAAGCCTCTTTCGTAGAGGCGCTGCAAGTCCTTGGGGACGACTCTGATACTCAAATATCAGTGGAGGTTGTGCCACTGAGAGATTCTGGTGCAGAGATCGCGGCTGATTTTCACGGTGCGTTGATCACACTAATAGATTTTTCCGCTGACTTGAAAATTGATTCTGCCAAATTATCATCGGCGTACAGGCTGACACCGACAGAGGCTGAGGTTTGTGAAATGCTGGTAAAGGGTACGTCAGCCGGTGCAATAGCTGAAATAAGAGAAGTACGGAGTGAAACAGTAAAGACTCAGTTGAAATCAATCTACCGCAAAACGGCATGTAAGAACCGCGTAGAACTCACAAGGTTAGCACTCAAAGTGAGCCCGCCGATAAGCCCACCCGCTTAAGCCCGCCAGACTGGGCCGGCCCGACCAAAATAGTAGCTGCTGCCTCGCTATGGCACTACTTTGGAGCAAGCGGTTTGTGTTTAACAGCATCGAGTCTGGATCTACTAACCTGCGCTACAATCACCACAGAGGCAGTTAATTTCTAATTGCGGACTTACCAGCTCGAATCCCACTGCCTTCACGTTTTGCTGCAAAGTGCTTAGTATAGATTTGCTAACACCGGTTTCTTCGACCCGATAACATTGTATACAGATGAGAAACTGCGACACATCATGCTGATGATCGCAGGTTATGTGGGTACACGCGACATAGCGGTTAGCAAGTTTTAGTTTATGGACTAACTGCTCATCCTCCAGAAATTCAAGAATTCTGTACATGGACATGGGGGATAGTTTTTCCCCCATTTTTTCGCGACAAACATCAATAAGCTCATAGGCCGATAATGCCCGTTGAGAACACAATAACCCCTCTAATACAGTTTTGCGCTTGTCGGTGAGTCGTGTACCACGTATTTGGCACTGGCTTTCCGCATATTCGATGATCTTCTTTACACTAGCCACGACTGAGTACCTTGTTTTATCCGGTAAATAGGAAAACCAAAAAGTAATATCGAGTCAATTGACACACTCACAATTACAATTACATTAAATCGTGGCCGCTTTGAAAGCAAAATTACTTTTGCAACCCTGATAACACACTGGCCGTTCGCGGTTTACCCGCTTCCATGGCAGCCACCAGAGCTCCAGCCAGTACCAGCGGGGTTGCTAACAAAAAGCCGTCAGACAAGGCCAACCGAAAGATAAACAGGTCTGCCAGTATAGGCCACAATAGCGCGATGTACTCAAAGGGTGCCAGACGCGAGGCCTCAGCATAACGAAATGATAAGGTCATCGCGATGTGTGCAAAGCCTCCAAACAAACCTGCACAGATCAATAACAACAGGGTTTTGCCGTGCGGCACAATCCAGCCCCATGGAATAGTGAGCAGTGCACAGGCCATTGAGGCGAGCACAAAGTACAATGCTATCGCCCCAGGGCTCTCGGTACGATTAAGACTGCGCACCATAACCAGTGAAAACGCAGAGAGTGCAGCTGACACCAGAGCCAGCACAATACCAATCATACGCACACGCTCAAAGGCACCACCATCCAGGTCAGGCCAGACCAGTACCACCACCCCGGTAAAGCCAAGCATCAATCCCAGTATCCGCCAGATCGTCAATCGCTCGGCCAGAATAATCACTGCCACTACCGCCGTTAGCATTGGCGATAGCTGCGCAATCAAAACCGCTTCTGCCACATTGAGACGTGCCAGTGCCGCAAAAGAAGTAAACAGTGAAACCACACCAAACAATGAACGCAGCAAATGATCAGCAGGTCGCCTGGTTTTCAGACCACGTGGAAATTCGTTGCGCCACACTAGAAACAGCAGCAGCGGAATCAATGCAAAGAAAGCTCGAAAAAATACAATCTCGCCAAGCGGCACATCATTGCTCACAGCTTTTACACTGACGTACATACCGGCTATCAACACACCGGACAAAATACGCAGCAAGATGCCAGTGCCGGGCTTATCAACGTAGCTCATCGACTACTGTGCCTCACTGGTCAATTTCATCAACTGACTCATAATGTATTCATTGATCTTCTTGCGGGTCACCACCCGCCAGAGAATCACGTAATGCATCGCCTGCCAGATTGATTGCCAGCACCGAGATCACCACGGATACGCCCGGCCAGATCATTTGCAGTGGTGTCGAGCGCATGTGTATTCGCGCATCCAGTAACATGGTACCCCACTCAGGCATAGGGGGTTGTACACCGAAGCCAAGGAACCCGAGTGCAGAAATACCCAGAATGGCGCGCGCAAACATACCTGTCCACACAACGGTCAGTGAAGGTAGCAACGCAGGAAGATAGTGCCAGCGTGCAATGGACACAGACGACAGACCCGCGAGCCTTGCCTGCACCACATAACCTCGGCTTTGTTGTGATAAACCAATACCTCGAGCAACGCGGCTATAACGCATCCAGCCAGTAACACTAAGAGCAAAGATTAAACTGCCGGTACCTGCGCCCAGTACGCCCGCAATAACCACAGCGGCAACCAGATCCGGAAAGGCAAGGAATGTATCAGTGGTGCGCATCACTAACCAGTCGGCAACTCTGCCACCCAGTGCTGCCATCAAACCGATTGCCGTGCCTATACATAAGCCAATTACAGAGATAAGAAATGCCAGTCCCAGTGACCAACGAGCACCATGTAACAAGCGAGACAATATGTCACGCCCGAGTGCATCTGTGCCTAATAACCACTGCGCATTGGGCGGGCTTAAACGATTGGGGATATTGATCGCGACAGGATCATAGGGTGCCAGCAATGGCCCGAGCAATGCGAGTGCAATAAACAAAATAGCCAGTACAATCACACTACGCACTGTGCTCACCAATGCGCGGATCAATGAGACGATAAATCAAATCAATAAAGAGATTAACTATAACAAATAACAATGCCGTCAAAATCACCACTGCCTGAACTTTGGGGAAGTCACGCGCTTCGATAGCATTGACCAGAAAGCTACCGAGCCCGGGGCGTGAAAAAATCACCTCAACCATTACTGCACCTTCCAATAAAAAGGCAAGCTCTAGCCCGAACACAGTGACCACAGGAATAGCGGCGTGCCGCGCCACGTGATCACGACCGATCAACCAGTTGGATACACCACGTCGGCTGACTGCGGGTATAAAGGGCTGCATACGCGCTTCGAGAATGCCAGATCGGATAATGCGTGTCAGGGCCGCAGCAACACCAAGTCCCAGTGTCAGTGCAGGTAGTACTGCATGTAATGGTGTTCGTGCTCCCATCGCAGGCAACCATGCAAGCTTGACTGCAAAGAGCAGTATCAATAACAGCCCGAGCCAGTAGGCGGGAATTGCTGCACCGAGTGACGCCACTGCAACTGCAATGCGATCAATCACACTACCAGGCCTGCGTGCTGCAATAATGGCCAGTGGTATCGAAATCGCGATACCCACCAACAAGCCGGCCAGCGCCAGAGGAAAGGTGTAACCGATAGCCGTAAACAGCTCCGGCAACACATCGCGCCCGGTGACCGACGACTGGCCGAAGTCACCGACCAACAAAGGCTTGACCCAACCAAGAAACGCCGGCCAGAAGCCTGCATCAAGCCCGACCTCTGCTCTGACAATATCAACAACACCGTCAGGTAATACAGAATCATAACGTGCCATTGCAATCGCAAGTGCCGGATCACCCGGTGCATGCCATAACAATGAAAAGGTAACCACTGCCGTGCCTGTCAGAACAACCATGCCACGAACTAACAACCCCATAACAAAGCGCGTCATTGTTGCAGAGCGCCGAGGGAAATAGCAGCATCACGCAATTTGCCCCCATACTCCGAAGATGGCGCTGCACAGAAATCCATTGATGGAGTGATTTCCTCTATCCGCCCTGCTCTTAACACGGCAATATCATCACCAAAAGCCGCTGCGTACCCGAGATCATGGGTGACGATCAGTGCAGCAAAACCATGTTCGGTCTGCAAGTCTGCGATTAAACGCGCCGTGCGTTTTTGTGTCACGGCATCGAGTGCCGACAATGGCTCATCAAACAGCACCAGCGGTGGCGCTGCAATCAGAGCGCGTAAAATACCAACGCGTTGAGCCTGACCGATAGAAACCTGAGTGGGCCGTCTGGCAAGCAGGTCTCTTGATAGTTCCAGTCGCTGACATAAATTCTCCAGCCGATCGCCAGGCAGTTCGATACCGGTTGCTACCAGAGGCTCGGTCACTGAATGGTAAAGAGATAATGCCGGATTAAACGCTGCTCTCGGCTCTTGCATCACCAGCGCCGGACGGCAGTGATGCACTGGGCCATCATTCCATGTGATTGATCCGCTGCTGGTATTGATCAGGCCCAGTATGGCTGCGATAAGTGTAGATTTT
>CAZQKJ010000300.1:0-5119 GCA_964593315.1 uncultured Granulosicoccaceae bacterium | reverse complement strand
AGGTCTACGATCTGGCGGCCGAGGAAAAAATTCCCTGCACAAGAGCGACCGGTAAATTGTTGTTCGAGCGAACGGCAATCAATCAATGGCTGGTGTCACACTCTTCCGGGCATGAGCTGATCACGCAAGCTGCGCCGTCACTGTTTGCAGGATCGCATGATCCGTTGCTCGAATGGGCCATAAGAGAATCGCGTTGCGGTATTCCGACTCTGTTCGATGGCAGCATGGATGGACTGGATCTGGTGTTAGATAACCGAGCCGGTGTGAGTGCCGTTCATATTTATACACCGGAAACATCTGAATGGAATACCAGTGCTGTGAGTGAAGCCATAAGTACTGAGGCCGTCGTATTAGTTAGATGGGTAGTGCGCAAACGTGGCATTGTTAGTCGGGCTGGATCTGGTGCCGGATCTACCATTAGCGGCATTGCAGATATGTCGGGTCGCAAGCTTGTACAGCGTCAGCCAACCTCCGGTAGCCAATTACTACTGGAGCATTTGCTTTCTGAAACCTCGGTTTCTTTGGACACCCTTGATGTGGTGATGACCGCACGCAGTGAAGCAGATCTGGTGCTGGCCATTGCAGAGTCTAAAGCTGAGTGCGGGCTGGGTCTTGAGTCTCTGGCACAACAACACGAACTTGATTTTTTACCACTCGTTGATGAAGCACTCGACTTACTGGTGGATAGACGCTTCTGGTTTGAACCTGCGATGCAAAAGTTTGTCGCGTTTTGCCATAGCGATACTTTCAAAAATTATGTGAGTGAACAAGCAGGCTATTGTGCCGATGATCTTTTCGCAGTTCGCTACAACTCCTGAGCGCGCGTTTCAGGATTCGATGTTATTGCAGTTCAGTTCAGATTACCTTGATAAATAGTGATGTTAGTGATTCGGGTAAAATAACTGCTGTCCGCCAAGTTTATAATCTGCAATCAATGACTGCCCTTCAGTGCCTGTGATCCAGTCAATAAATAAAGCACCTTGTTCTGTGTTTGAATGCGGGCATTTCTCACCGTTAACTAAAGTGATGCCGTACTGGTTGAAAAGACGCTCGTCACCCTGAACCAGGATTACGTGTCCGGCTCGATTTTTAAAATTAATCCAGGTGGCGCGATCAGTTAATGCGTACGCGCCCATGCCAATAGCAATGTTTAAGGTAGCGCCCATTCCGCTGCCGGACTCGCGATACCACTTTCCACTGTGAATTTGCGGGTCAACCGTTGCTGCCTCCCACAGGTTAACTTCTTTTTTGTGTGTACCGCTGTTGTCACCACGTGATACAAATACAGATTCACTGGTGGCGATTTTTTGTAGTGCGTCAGTGATGTCTGTTAGTCCTTCAATGTCTGCTGCATCTTCTGCATCACCGACGATCACGAAATCGTTGTACATGAGGTTGTGCCGCTCGATGCCAAAACCCTCGCTTACAAATTGTTCTTCTGCACTTCTTGCATGTACCAGTAGTACGTCTGCGTCACAGTTGCGAGCGTTACGGATTGCCTGACCGGTGCCCACAGCAACGACATGCACTTTTATACCTGTCTTTGATTCAAAGTGCGGTAGCAGATAATCGTATAGGCCTGAATTGGCTGTTGAGGTAGTTGATTGAATAAGAATCGAGCCATCGCTGCCACTGACTACTGTTGCATTGAGTGCAAATGCGGTGATAGCTAATGCTCTGACAATACTTTTTAAACGGGTGCAGGTCTTCATCGTTATCCTGTTAACTGAGATAAGCTGCCAGATATTCTCTGGCAGCTTTGGATGCAGGTCGGGTAAAAAATTGTTCTGACGCCGAGTGTTCGGTAAGAGTGCCTGTGTCAAGAAACAAAACCTCGTCAGCCAGTCTTTTTGCCTGTGCCACATCGTGAGTCACCATGATGACCTTGATTGATTGTTGCTTTGCACTGAGCACAGTGGCTTCGATCAGTTGTGTCGCTACAGGGTCAAGGTTTGCGGTTGGCTCGTCCAGCAGAAGTACGGACGGTTCTGTCGCCATTGCGCGTGCCATGGCAAGTCGTTGTTGTTCACCGCCTGAAAGCGCGCGCGCTGGTTGAGCGTGTTTGTCCGCAAGGCCTGCAGATTCAAGAAAGTGTGCGCTTAAACTGACTGGTTTGCCGCGTAGCTTTAGCACATAGCGTATATTTGCCGCCACTGATCGGTTAAGCAGCAATGGCTTTTGAAACACCATGGTTTGCTGCTGGCGGATAGCAATCAGTGATGCGTCCTTGCCGCCCCAGGTGATGCTGCCTGAGGTTGGAGGCAGCAAGCCGTTCAGGCAACGCAACAATACACTTTTGCCGGCACCATTGTGTCCCATGATGACACTGATACCATTGTCTGTGATTTGTGCTTCTATATTGCAGAGTAGTTGTTCTTGTCCGGTAGAAAAAACCAGTTTGTCTATCGCCAGCGGTAACAAGCGATTCATTGTTTGCGAACCTTGGTTTTTGTCGGTGACTATGCCTGCGTTCATACGATGTGCCGCCGAGTGCTGTACACCAATGTATTTACCGCCAGGGCAATGGTTAGCAGAATGGCGCCCAGTGCCAGTGCTAAAGCCAAATCGCCTTTGGAGGTTTCCAGTGCAATTGCCGTGGTCATCACCCGGGTTAGATGATCGATGTTTCCACCTACAATTATTACTGCACCGACCTCAGAAATGGCTCGGGAAAACCCGGCAAGCATGGCGGTAAGCAAGCTATAGCGATTGTCCCAGAGTAGGGTGTTAACAGAGACGCTTGCCGGCACGCACAGTGATGTCAGTGTATCGCGGTAATCTCTCCAGCTGTCTTCAATAACCTGGCGTGTTATTGAGGTAACGATGGGCAGAACCAGTGCAAATTGAGCCGCAATCATGGCTGCTGGCGTATACAGCAATTGCAAAAAGCCGAGTGGGCCTGAGCGCGACAGCATCAGGTAGACGATGAGCCCGAGGACAACAGGTGGCATACCCATCAATGTGTTGATGAGGATGTTTATCACGGATTTGCCACGAAAGCTTGTCATCCCGAGTAAAGCGCCGAGCGGCAGTCCGATCAGGCAGGCAAGTGATGTAGCAGAGAGGCTCACTTTTAAAGATAGCCAGACAATTTCCATCAGGTCCGGGTCTGGTCCGGACAGAAGAGTGGTGACTTCGGAAAATATCTGCGAAAAGCTGATCATATTTCCAGATGTGATCTGATAAGCATCATTTCCGGAAATTTTGACAAATTATGCACTCATGAGCAATGATGGATGATTGAAAGTAGATATATCATCTTATAAGGCTCAAAAATTCATTGCGAGTATTAATGTCTTTTCTGAATCGCCCCAGCATGACCGAGGTTGTCATGGTGGAGTTCTGCTTCTCTACACCACGCATCATCATGCACAGGTGTTTGGATTCGACCACCACGCCGACGCCCTGACCGCCGGTTACGTGCTGTATCCCGTCCGCGATCTGTCGAGTCAGGTTTTCCTGAATCTGCAGCCGTCGAGCGAACATATCCACGATTCTGGCCACCTTAGACAAGCCGATGACTTTGCCTTGTGGAAGATAGGCGACATGGCACTTGCCGATAAAGGGCAGCATGTGGTGCTCGCACATGGAGTAGAGCTCGATATCTTTGACAATCACCATCTCGTCGCTGTCGGATTCGAATACCGCGTTATTGAGCACGCCCTCGAGCGTCTGGTCGTAGCCCTGGGTTAAAAATGAGATGGCTCGAGAGGCGCGTTCCGGTGTTTTTAACAAGCCTTCACGGTCTGGATCTTCGCCGATTTTTTCTATTATTGATCTGAATTCTTTTTCCATATCGGTACACCGGTAGTGGTTGCGACGCAACCGATTAAGCGTAAACGTCTTTATTAACGAAACTAAAAGGTTATAACCGTGCCAACGCACGGTTTTTCAACTATTGTGCGTCATGGCTTCAACTGATTCAATTTCTGAATTATCGTGTTACCTAACGGTCTGAAAAGCTGTGTAATCTCTAATCGGCAGCTAAACTATCTGTACACACTTTGGAATTATTTATGACCTTTATAATCTGGCTACTGATTATCCTCGCCGCGACGTTTGTTTTAGCGAAATTCACACACACGCTGCTCTCAATCACCGTGGTTCTCGGTTTGGCGCTTCTCGGGTTTGTTCTGACCGGTATCGGCACTATTGCGACCATTGTGCTTGGACTGATTTTCATCGTGGCGGCGGTACTGCTGAATGTTGAAGGGGTCCGCAAAAAGGTGCTGACGGGCCCCTTGTTAAAATACGTTCGCGCGGTGCTGCCGCCGATGTCGCAAACCGAGAGAGACGCGATCGAAGCTGGCACAGTCTGGTGGGAATCCGAACTGTTCAGAGGCAATCCGGACTGGTCAAAACTGATGTCTACTCCAGTGGCCACATTGAGTGCGAAAGAGCAGGCTTTTCTGGATGGTCCGACCAACGAGTTGTGCGCCATGCTGGACGATTGGGAGATCACCTATGAACACAATGATCTGCCACCGGCAATTTGGGACTTTATCAAGAAAAATAAATTTTTCGGTATCGTGATTCCTGAAGAGTATGGCGGCTTGGGTTTTAGCGCCTACGGACACTCTGCAATTGTTACCCGAATTTCTGCACGCAGTGTGACCGCTGGTTCAACGGTAATGGTGCCAAACTCTTTGGGACCTGCAGAGTTGTTACTGCACTACGGAACCGATGAGCAACGTCAGCACTTTTTACCACGACTGGCAGTGGGTGAGGAAATACCATGCTTCGCACTGACGGGTCCAAGCTCCGGTTCTGATGCGGCTGCTATGCCGGATAACGGTATCGTATGTAAGCGTATGCATAAAGGCGTAGAAACATTGGGACTGTTGTGTAACTGGGAGAAACGTTACATCACGCTCGGGCCGGTAGCGACCATTCTGGGTTTGGCTTTTAAAGCGTATGATCCTGACGGTCTGCTCGGTGGAGAAGAAGATCTTGGAATCACTTGTGCGCTGATACCCACAGATACTGATGGTGTCACGATCGGACGTCGTCACTTCCCGCTGAACCAGGGTTTCATGAATGGTCCAAACAGTGGTCACGATGTATTCGTACCGATGGAGTGGATTATTGGTGGCCAGAAGAATGTAGGTACGGGTTGGCG
>CAZQKJ010000299.1:0-5146 GCA_964593315.1 uncultured Granulosicoccaceae bacterium | reverse complement strand
GGTGGTGAGACCATGCTGACAGAAAAGGTCCTTGCCGAGACGCATAACATCGGCAGCGTCGAACAAAGGCTCGTGTTCGTTAGTGACAAAGTCCAGAGCGGCGGTCCGCGCAAGACGCTCTTCGATGGTGATCTCATCAAAGTAACCCGCTTTGTAAGAGTCATCAGAAAGCCTTGGGCGTGGCGCTTGTTCCCACTTAAAATTGGGATCTTCGTCGAAATAGCGTTGCATAAGATCGTGGTAGGCAAGGTATTCAAAGTAGCGACAACGAAACGACATAGGCGCGCTCAGAATCTCGTTACCCACAGTGAGAAGTACATCGCGTGGTGGCATACAGCCAAACTGCGATGCGGTACTAAAGTCCGGTGTGTTGACCGCCTGATTCCATTGAATCGGGGATGGACGATCTACCGTTACACCACGTTCTTCCAGCACCTTCACCAGATTTTCGAGCTGGGCGTTGGCTTTCTCGACCGTTTCCAGCGGCCGGGGTCCCCACATGCCTCGCATATCACTGTCTTCAGGTACCTTGGCTTCTGTCGCAGGTTCTGTTGGTGGTATGCATGTGTGGTCTGCACGCCCGACAATAACGTGCTTTAGTGGATCAAACTCGTTCCAGGAGTTGACTTTGACCATAGTGGAAATCCCGTGCTTATAGATGCGTAGTACTATAAGAGCGAACAAGGGGAAACCACAAGTCATTGTGGGTCTTTGATGACTCAGCTGTTTTTGCGATGGTCGCATGTATCGCTATATCTGCCGGCGAGCTTTGCCTCGTCTCCCACAGAGTTATTATGAGTTTATCGGTTGTGCAAAAAAAACCCGACGTTTAGCCGGGTTTTTCTACTGCCTGGTTTTGAACTGAGCTGGCTCAGCCCTGATGTTCAACTCGGGTATTAATCCCTCGCAACACCTTGCCCGTCTTTGCGATAACTGCCTTTGATGATGCTGCGTGCAGCATTAGGCCAGTTGTATTGTTGTGCTCTTTGTACCGATACCCCGACACGTTCTGCGTAGTGCGCCACTTCACGGTCAGACCACAATCCGATCTGCTCGAAGTCTGTGACACCGTGGCGGCTGAAAGCTCCGGCAATTGTCTGTGTGACACCCTGCAACAGGGTGAGGTCATCGCTACCGTCCGGCCGGCGTACTTTGTGGCCGTCAAGAGTGAATTCCGGGCGCTTAACAGAGGGTTGATAACCGGTAGCGCCCGTCAGTGCCTCTGTGTCGCCATCGGCTCTCACATAGACACGTGGCTTGTCTACAGTGGCTGTTGTGCGAGTGGCTTCAGCTGATTGCGCGCTTGTGGTTGTTCTGGTTTGATTGTCGTGTTCAAAAATTCTCGCTCGTAAACCTTCGATCTCTGTTGATTGCTCAGCAATTTTGGTGTGCAGGTGCAGCGAGTTTTCAGCTTGTAGCTCCAAAGATTTAATCAGCTCTGATTGTGATTCTTTCTCTTGAGTTAGCAGATTGATACTCGATGTTTGCTGTTTGCTACGCACACTGTTGTTAGTGATCATTGTATTCATTCTCGAGATCTCTTCATCTCGCTCGCGCATCGCATTGATCAATGAATCGTTTTTGCGGGTGAGGTCATCTACGGTCTTTTGCATTGGCCCGCCTGATGCCTTTGCATCCTGAAGCTCAATTTGTAGCTTACGTAGCTCTGCATCGCGTTCGGTTAGTGTCAAGCGCAGCACTTCGGTATCTGACAGTTCGCGATTCAAGCGCTGGCTCTCGCCTTCTTCTCGTACCAGTTTGGTGCGGAAGTCGGAAACCTGCTTGTCTTTTTCATCAAGCTGAGTGGTTAGTCTTTGGTTAAGAGTAGTGTGTTTTGTCAGATCCGTTTTTTGCAATTCTATCGCATGGGTCTGATCTTTTACTTTAGCCGCCAGAGTTTTCAGATCGTTTTGTAGAGTCTGATTCTGGTTATTCAGTTGCTGATTAGTTTCTTTTAGTTTGTCTTCGTTCTGCTGCGATCGAGTGCTCAGTTCCTGACGTAGCTCTCGCAGCTGATTCTCTTTGGCCTGAGTCAGTTCTGATACTTGTGTTTGCAATCCGTCTATCCGGGATTTGTACTCCCCGCGCTTCGTATTGAGTGTTTTAATTTCCTGTTGCAATACTTTGCTTTCACTAACTAGTTGCCGGTTGTTTTCCTTGAGCTTGTTTTCATTAGACTGGGAGCTTGCAGAAAGTACTTTGAGTTCTGATTCTTTTGATTTTTTCAGATCAGATACTTCAGTTTGTAAGCTATCGATGCGTGACTTATAGCTGTCACGAGTTTTCGCCAGAGTGTTGAAGTCCTGTTGTAGCTTTTCCAGTGCTATATTGCCCTGTGCCTGAAGTTCTCCCAGTTGCGTTGACACTTTGTTTCGACTGGCGACAACATCGTCAAGCTCGCCGCGCAGAGACTTTATCTGAACATCTTTTTCATTCAGGTTTTTGTTTGTCTCGTCGAGGTTTTTCTGCAATGAATCTCGTTTGCTCGCAGAGTCTTTGAGCATGTCATTTAGCGCAGCTACCTCCGCACTCTTACTTCGGATTTTAGAGCGTACTTGTTGTTGTCCCTGCTCCTGGACTGACTTAACCTGATTGTTGAGGTCGTTGATCTGGCTGCGCGACTTTGACAAAGCCAAATCACGTTCGGAAATCACTTTTTTCAGATCGACCACTTCTTCCTGGTATCGGCTTACTGTGTCGAGATGATTGTTCTCTTTCTCTTTGAAAATCTCTGAGCGTTTGTTGAATTCGTGTTCGCGAGTTTTGATAGTCGCGCTATGTTTGGTGAGATCTTCAAGCTTTGTATGTAAACCTTTGATGTCAGAATTCTTGTTATCCAACATCAGGTCATACTCGCGCTTCTGCTTGGCGATGGTCTGCCTGGATTCACCTACCTGTTTAGTGAGATCTTCTAGTTTTTTATCGTGCTCGGTAGTCACAGTTCTCGCTTTCGAGAGGCCGGACTCAGAAGATTTGAGTTGATTGCGCAAGTTTTCAACTGTTGAGTCTGCTTCTTTTACTCTGGCCCGCAGACTATCGATAACTTTGTCGTTTTCTCTGCCTGCGCTGCGCAGGGCTGCAACGGTCTCATTGGCTTCGTGCAAGCGATCTGAGTTCGCAGAGCTGCTGTTGGTGAAGTTCGCAAGCTTTGCTTTGAGGGCGCTTTCTTCTTTTTGCGCCTCGGTGCGAAATGAGTTGAATTCGGTCTGGTTGTCGAGCAGGGTTTTTTTGCTGGCAGCCAGTTTCTTTTTCAACTCATTAATCTCACCAACCTGAGATCTGTTGCCAGCGTCGGTCGAACTGTCTTTGCGCTGCATGCGTTGCAGCTCGCTTCTAAGGTCTTTTAATTCGTTGTCTTTATTATGGAGTGAAAGACGCAAGTGTTTTGCGTCTTTGATTGCGTCATCCATGTCACGGGCGAGGTTTTGTCGGACTTTCTTTTCAGTCCCACCAGCGGTAAAGCTTCGGATGCACCATCCGATAATGGCGCTGCCTATTGCTGTGAGGCCTAGTAAGGAAGCTAACTCGCCCATGACATTCATTTACTTTCTCTCCGTTAATTGAGCACGAATTCTATTCGACGGTTTTGAGCCCGCCCTGCAGCCGTGTCGTTAGAAGCTTTTGGCTGACTGGAACCATAACCGGTCGCTGATAATCTGTCACCGCTAATGCCGCGTTCGATTAAAAAGCTCTGC
This sequence comes from uncultured Granulosicoccaceae bacterium, assembly GCA_964593315.1. Lineage (GTDB taxonomy): Bacteria > Pseudomonadota > Gammaproteobacteria > Granulosicoccales > Granulosicoccaceae. The sequence goes on along the minus strand of CAZQKJ010000299.1, from coordinate 1,451 downwards.
ACCCGGGTGGCCCGCTCACCACTCAGCACGATATTGCGATCATTGTTGCCAGTAGAGTCGGTATGACCTTCAATCGCAACTTGAACATTGGGTGCTTGTCGTAATGCATCGGCCACTTGATCCAGTATGCCAATACTATCAGCATCCAGTTCTGAACTGTTGGTTTGGAAGCGTATGGCGGCCAGATCGATCTGGGCGAACAGGGCGTTAATATCGATTGCTTTGACTGTGATTTCGTTGAGCAAACTCACAGAGTTGCCAAACGTATCAAACGCATTATTGGCAGCGCGCTCCTTGTCGGCTTCTGTTTCTGCCAAGCCACTGATTGTCAAAACATTGTTAGAGGCTATGTTGACGCGCGGATTTTCAATGCCTTCCAGCGCTGCTAACGATTGAGTCGCCGCATCGGTCCACTCTGGTGCAATAACCCGTTCGTCCACGGTGAGGTTAGAGTTGACGGTCTTGCCAGATTGCTCGTAAGCCGCGATCAGCGCCTCTGCAGCATCAGCTGGAAGCATGCCATCCAGCTGTACTTCACTGCCGTTGTCGGCGATAGAGGCAAATGGCTCCATGAAGGGTGCGACAGCCTCAGGTTCCGGCACTCGAACTACGATCCGATTGTCAATGCCGGTACCCAGCAAGGTGACGACATTATCTTCTGCAAGCTGCTTGGCTTCTTCGCTGGTCGCAATACCAGTGATTACCAGAGCGCCCGTGTCTGTCACATTTACCTTACCGTTACGGATGTCCTGCATGGCGGCAAACGAGGAGCCGAGACCCTCTAACCATTCGGGCGCTTCAAACTCATCACTGACGTTAATGTCGTTTTGTACTGGCTTACCTGCATCTGCCAGTGCAGATTCAAGTGATGCTGCAGACTCTTCAGGCATGCCACCGTACAGAACGACTTTGTCAGCACTGTTGTGCAGTGTTGCAAAGGCACGCTTCAGTGACGGCGCGGGTTCTGCAATCGTGATTTGATTGTCGACTGTCAGTTGCCCTTCAAGCAGTGCTTCTGCTTTAGCGCCCAGATCATCTTTGGTAGTTTGATCCACAGTGCTGCCAGTCAGTACCAATGTGTCGCCCTGAACATCAAAAGAACCGCTTTCGATATTTTGCAAATCCGGTGTGAGTTCCTCAACGGCAGGCCACCAACCCGGGTTAGTGCTGTTTGGGTCAACATCGATAGAACCACTGACGTTGGCTTCACCGTATAGCTCTTTTGCCGAGTTTTCGATTCGGTCGGCGTACTGTTGATCTGACACGGTGCCGGACAGAGTGACACCGTCATCTGTGGTTGTGAATGCCAGGCTCGGAGTGGTGCGGTCTTCTGCATCACCCGATGCAGTTGCGTCCCCTCCGATAACCAGCTGGTTGTCTACCGCCCTAACCCCTGAGGTGTTAGCAACGGCTTCTTCTGCGCTATCGCTGTCACTTTGAGTGGCAACGTT
>CAZQKJ010000298.1:0-5173 GCA_964593315.1 uncultured Granulosicoccaceae bacterium | reverse complement strand
GCAAAATGCAGCCATTGTCTCCAGAGCCGACAATAGGCAAGAAAGAATGTTCGGCACCGGATCTTCGATAGACAGAAATTAACTCAGCCTCAAGCTCGTACTCCATTTTGCCTGGCTCACAGGCCATCATCGCTGCGGTATGACCTGCAGCACTGATCTTTGCGGCTTTGCGTAACAAGGCCAGTTCAGATCGACTTTTCAAAAGCCGCATATCATGCAGGTGATAATCCAGTGATATAAATTCGCTGGGCACACTGGCACCAGATCCGGATTTGGTTTTCAGTTGATTGATCCAGCCTAAGATTCGACTATCGAACAAGGTCTCACGACCCATCGAGTAGTAAACACGCTCGCGTCCTTCGAGCAGTCCTGGCAGGATGTCATCAATATCATCTATCGGGAAGGCATCATCGGCGTCGAGTTCTTCGGGAGCATTGTCTACACCGAGCCTGCGGCCGTTCCAGGTTTCCATGAGCTTGTCGCTTTCACGGCAAAACACAATGTATTCAGCAGCGCGGCGACCGGATATCAGCACGGCAACCGACTCTGGTTCATTAAATCCGGTCAGATAGAAAAAGTCACTGTCCTGTCTGTATCGGTAGTCCGTGTCTTTGCTACGCAGTTTGACCGGCGCTGAAGGTATGATCGCAATCGAGTCTTTACCGAGTGCATTCATCAGATTTTTTCGACGCCGTGCTCGCTCACGACGAAGTGTGGTTGTGTCCGACATCAGGTCCGGTTCCAGTGTTTAAGGCGGCAACAAGTCTGTGGTGGGACCTGCGCTTGAACGAAGCCACCTATAATAACCCAACAAGGCAATGCCCGACATTCAGTAACAAGGAATTTACACAGTACCCCCGAGCTGCCAAAAGGTGCTGATTATCATCGCCCGCAGCGACGATTCAATCTCATCACTCTGCCCCTGGGCAACAGCGCCCTATCAGTGAATCGTCGGTTTCTGTTTCACGGGTTGTAGTTCTTCATTCAGCAGTAGCACACCCATCCGCACATACTCTTCTATTTCGGTAAAGGATTGCTCTGCCTGCTCCGGATTGTCTCCACTTTCAGAGAAACTCGCATCGGAAATGTACTGCACGTCTTCTACAAACTCACGGACATCGTCACTGACCAGCATTTTGTCATTCAGGCCACCCATAATCAGACCGAGGCTGAATCCACTGCACCAATCTGCGAGGCCACTGATGCGAACATCGATAGTTTCGGTTTGGGCAGGCAGCAGCATGGTAAAACTGAGGGTTTCGTGGTTGATCTCTGACAAGGTACATTGATGAACATCGTGCAACAGTTTTAGCGCGCCTGCAGAAATCTCGCGATCCGTGGTGCGAGCCTCAAACAAGTGACGCACCCAGCGCTGCATATCCGAAGAGCCCGACGCACACAAAATGCCACACAAAACACCGTGACACTCAGCCGCACAGACCGCAGAACCACCGGTAAAAAGAGCCTCGTCTATCTGGGCGTGTTCAGGCATTTGCATAGTTAGTGACTCCTGTACTGATGTTCAAAGGGGCAATAATTCTCTTCAATTGATTGATTTACTGCTACTACCCGTTTTTGGTTAACTTTTGTTCATGTAAACCGGCCGCCGCTGCTTTACCATGGGATTATGGCTCAGACTAGCCGCTCACAGAAAAAGCTGTTTGCCAATGGACAAAAACAATAAAATTACCCAGGACCACGTAGCCGAGCTGGAAGCTAAACTGTCCGAGCTGATCGATATGACCGATCAGTTGAAAGTCGAGAACCAGTCGCTCAGAGCGCAGCAAGGCAATCTGGTGGCGGAGAAATCCCGACTGATCGAGAAAAACGAGCTAGCCCGCACCAGAGTGGAGGCTATCATAACCCGCTTAAAATCGTTGGAATCTGCTTAATGGCCACTGACCTCGGTAAAGTATCAATCAAAGTTCACATAATGGATAAGGAGTACCAGATTCAGTGTGAGCCAGATGAAAAACACCAGTTGATCCGTGCTGCGGTCGATGTAGACACCCGCATGCGTGCTGCCAAAAGCATGGGCACCAATATATCAGCAGAAAAAGTCGCCGTGTTAACTGCACTGAATCTCGCCAATGAACTACTCGGCGCGACCGATAACAGTGATATGCTCGAGTCAGTTTCAGACAGTATTATCGATATGAAATCGAGGATTGAACAAGTGCTGGAACGGAATCAAACTGAAACCGTAGAGCCAGCGGCACTAGCCCAATAGTTGCATGCGCCAGTAGTTGATGCGCCAGCAAACTGACTGTGCTTATGGTCTGTATGCATGCCGATCATCTTGTGAACTCGGCACAGTAAAGTTGTCAGGTCTCCGGTATACAATACGTAGCAACGTCATGCCTCACAGCCTGTATGGCAAGGTGCAGACACTGACGCATTATAATTGGCCAACACCGATGGTCGGTCTATAATGACTTTATCAGTTTAAGTTTGGATGTCCTCTGCGGTGTTCGTTAGCAGGCCCGTTAATCCCTTGAGCCTAATTCGAAACCCCGGGGATGGCTTGATGTTGATGTTGTGCATGTCCGCCACGGCGGGAAGCCTGATTCAGCATTGACTGTCCCCACCTGAACCGTTTGGTTCAAGGTCCACGGTCGGCGACGGCACATGTGGAGGATGTCCGATTATAATTTTTCTCGTAGCAGTTTGCCCTAAGCCTACAGAGAGAAAGAGGCAAACCGACAACGGTGGTTGTCGGTGCCATTACTGACCTTCCAGTCACTAATTAAGCTCAACGAATTCACCTGCTCACACACAATTTCGTCTGACACCAATGGCGGCGCTTACTTGCGGGTATACCACCAGTGCCAGTGAGCCTTCTAATTGGATGAACCCGTTGGATGAACCCGGTGCAGCCGGTCTATCTCCCGGTCGGTACTAACCGGGCTGACCAGGCGCGTTAGCCATAAACTGACTGAACTCTTTTTCATCAGCGCGTCGCTTCGCCTGTGATCGATACGCTTCAAAATCCCTTGAACGCCGATCTATTTCATCCTGTATTTCTTTGATTCGGTCATACTGGGTCTGTTGATATTCGTTGAAAATCACATTGTCTGTGCGACCATAACTGCCACCGCGAAACTGCACCCACTTCTGGCGTGCCGCAGCAGGCAAATCGCGCACGTCGCGGCCCTGCAAGATCCAGTACAAGATAACCAGACCGGCCGGCCAGAAAAACACAAATCCCGCCACCATGACGCCAATATTGAGTCCCGTCCAGCGACCTTTCTTGCAACCTACATAGTACTCAGCACTCCGACCCATTGTTGCATTGTCTGAAAAAGTCATTATCGCTCCCGTTGGTAATAAAGAGGGTGTATATACCAGTTTCTCACTCAATGTGATCACTGTTCACATATAATATACTCATCGATTCACTTATTTTCAAGGGATTTCAAAAATAAAGTGAACAATGTACACATTTAGTTTGAATACCGCCATAATCAACAACTGTGAGCGGAAGAAAGCATGCGAAAGAAAAAGAACGACTACCACCACGGCAATCTGGCTGAGTCACTGCTCGATGCGGTGGACGAGATAGCAACCCGGTTCGGCCTGGAGGCCGTGACCTTGCGAGCCTGTGCAAAACGGGTTGGCGTCTCGCCATCGTCTGCATTTCGACACTACGCAGACAAGCGCTCACTGTTTACAGCGTTCGCTACCAAAGCCTTGCTGCAATTAACCGACGCCATGTCCGCCGCCAGTGCACGGGCTGAAAAAAACGCAGCCGATCCGTTTCAGGCAGTCGGACTCGCCTATATTGAGTTCGCCATAGATAAGCCTGCTTTTTTTCGAGCTATGTGGCGCGAAGAAGCCATCTATTCAAATGATGATAACTATCAGGAAGCCGCCAATGCACTGAGTAAACACCTGACAGGAGGATTCGCAGCAACGCTAAAAGATAATGACCCGGACAGCTTCAGCACTCAGGAGTTACTAGCCTGGTCTGCGGTGCATGGACTGGCTAACCTGTTGGTTGATGGCCCCATTGGTAACGGCGATAGCCGAAAAAAGAAACTGGCGCGCGCCGAGGAGATGATCGCATCCCTTGCACCGGCATTGCAGTAACACCTCTTTAAACCCTGAGCCGGACTCGAGTGCGTTAAGCCAAAAACATCCGATACGCAACGTTCTCTCCCTCGCACCAATACCGATACCCCAGCTGATCCAGAAACTGCTGAATATGATCGCTGTTGTTATCTGGCACCTGCATACCCACCAACACCCGCGCATAAGCAGCACCATGATTGCGGTAGTGAAAAAGTGTGATGTTCCAACCCTGCCCCATGCCTTTGAGAAAAGTGGCCAGTGCTCCGGGTCGCTCTGGAAATTCGAAACGATAAAGCATTTCGTTTTCAACGCTGCTTGAACTGCCACCTACCATGTGTCGCACATGCAGTTTTGCCATTTCATTTTCAGTAAGATCATTAACAGTAAATGCCGAGTTCTCAAGATCGCTTATGATTTGCTCGCGCTCGGCCTGGCCTTCTGACAATTGCACACCCACAAAAACATTGGCACTACGGCTATCCGAGTATCGATAATTAAACTCGGTCACGCTGCGCTTACCCAGCATCTCACAAAAATGTAGAAAGCTGCCCGGCTTCTCAGGGATAGTGACCGCGAGTAAGGCTTCACGCTGCTCACCAATTTCGGCACGCTCAGCTATATGCCTGAGCCTGTCAAAATTAACATTGGCACCAGTGGTGACTGCAACCAGCGTTTGTCCGCTCACATTATTTTCAGAGACATACTTTTTAAGACCCCCGACACTCAGTGCGCCGGCCGGCTCCATCACTGTTCGGGTGTCATCAAATACATCGCGAATAGCTGCACACATTTCATCAACGGTGACCGTGATGATGTCATCAAGCATCCGGCTACAAATATCAAAAGTTTCATCGCCCGGGCTTTTTACCGCCACGCCATCGGCAAAGATACCCACCTGATCGAGAACCACTGGCTTTCCCGCAGCAATCGACGCTTTCATACTGGCTGCATCTTCAGGCTCTACACCGATGACTTTCACATCGGGCCTCAGGTACTTCATTAGCACCGATACACCAGACGCCAGACCACCTCCGCCTATCGGCACAAACACCGCATCAATAGTCCCCGGGTGCTGGCGGCAGATTTCAACACCAACCGTGCC
>CAZQKJ010000297.1:0-5181 GCA_964593315.1 uncultured Granulosicoccaceae bacterium | reverse complement strand
TGTCCGGCCCCACCAAATATTGAGTCGGCGCCGTTTCCACCAGAGATATCATCGTTGCCATTACGACCGAATATGGTATCGAGGCCAGGATCTCCTCTCATCGTGTCAGCGCCTTGGGAGCCGGTCATAATATCGTTGTTGCGCTGCCCTCGCATAATGGAGCCAGCAACACTGTTCGAGATCAGCTCATCGTCACCTGACCCACCCCAAATAAAATCTGGAAAGCCCGTGGTGTTGTTGGTTTCAAGGAAATCCTCGCCACTATTTCCAAACAAATAATCATCCATTTGAGAACCGATTATAAAGTCATCACCGGTTCCGCCAAAAAGATCATTGGGAGCATTATCAACACCGGTCTCGTCTCCACCGTAGATGATGTCGTTGCCTGCACCACCCAAAATAATGTCAAAGCCTCCCATGCCACAAATCACATCATCTCCACCACGGCCATTAATTGTATCCGCACCCGGAGTCCCAACGATCACATCAGAACCCGATGTCGGCACCTGACCCAAATTCAAATCAACCGTGGCTGGCAAACCGTCGCAAGTTGCAACAGGCGGAGGTGTATTGTTCGGCGTTTGGTTAAAAAACCACGTTACAGCGTCTGTATCAAAGAATACATTTGCAGTAGTAATGGATACATGATCGGCCCCAATAAAGGTTCCACCAACTGAACAAAACGCAAAACCTGCATTCTGGTCAAATTGGATATTGATATCACAAGCGCTTGAATTAGAAATCCCAAGGAAATTTAACGTGAGGCTGTAGTCATCACCCGTTCCTTGCTGTTCATCAACCCCACTTTTAGCTAAGTTGATGCCATGAACATCGTCTGCAGCGAGCGTTCGCTGCGCTTCCCCAAAATTGGTACCCTGATTCATCACTGACTCTGTCTGCCCATAGCCAAGACTAAAGCTAACACCGCGTGATCCGTTTGCTGCGTAAAGATCTCCCGCCGGGAGATCAGCCAGATTACGAGAAAAAGTTGAACTATCAGCAACCGGCTGAAGCAAGAACGGATCATTGTTTGCCATATTGAACCAGTGTAGGTTGGCATCATCACCACGCAGATCGTCTGCACTCCCATACACATTGTCGGAACCGTTGTTAAATGAAAACGTGTTGTTCACACCATCGGTTGAATTGGTAAATTCTGTGTTAATTCCACTAACACCCGGTTGAACACCAAGGTTTGAATGTGCCTCGCCGACGCAGTGTCCGACCTCATGCAGCAATACAGATTCGAAATCAATTTGACCCGATGGAACGTTGGCGCTTTGTAGATTAGGGGTAGTTGATGCCAGTGCATTCCAAACGTTTAAGGTGTTTTGCACAGACACTTGCATCACCGATGCGTTCGCTGTTCCGGGTACCACGCACACGTTTACAACCACGTTGCCACCGATTCCGGTGTAGCCAGAGGGATGGGTAATAATATCTTCGCCATTCACTTCACCAGCAAAAATATAAGCAGCAGAATTAGCATCTGAAAGCATCAGAGGCTGAACGCCAGCAACAACTAGCGCCGCCGCAACTGCCGAGAGCTTTGTATTAGCTGGCGCTTTAGTTTTGATCATGCTCATAGCCCCTCCAGCAGTCCTAAAAGAGAGCCTTCTACTCCACGCAAAAGTTCCAAATCTGGTGGTAACGGCCTATTGAACTGTTCCTGTGTTAAAAATTGCGCTGAAATGTTTTTGGCAGTTATCGAAATCGGGCCGCTTAACAAAACGGTGTTACCTGAAGCGTCCTGAAAGCTATCAACGCTCAACCTGAATGTGGAAAACACATCATCAGAAATTGATTGTAATGTCGGCTGTTGTGTAACAACCAAATCTTGCTGAACTGATGCGATCTGGTTCGCACTCAGCACATCGGACACCAACCGATCTACAGTTTCAGTCCCGAGCGTAGTTCTGTGAAAACCGGCAACAGGGCTGGTCCTCGGGGCAACAATCTCAACCGAGCCATCGCCAAAAACCGCGACTTTAATAGTATTCGCAAGACCCAGAAGCGAAATAAGCTGCTCGTACTCCAGCACCAGATTGCCCGAGGATCGCTCAAACGACTGGCTGGTTACGACGACATCCTCATCCACCGCGTAGCCACTGCCTAGCGGAAGAAACGCAATGATTAGGGCGACGAATTTTACTGTTAACAGATTGTTATTAGAAAGCCTGAATTTGATTTTGGCCATACTTCATTTCCTTTACAAACCTAGATTTACGTATGAGTGCCTGATTCAGGTGATAAATCGGGGAACTATATCGTGGCTACTGAGTCCATTCACTGCTGCAAAACGGTTTCACACTCGCCACACATTGTTTCATTTCCTTTTCTACCATGCCGCAATATCAGCGTCAAACTCCACCCAGCCCTCAATAAAAGATCTTGCTGATTTTTGCGCACTGGTTTAGCTCTGGGCACAAAGATATCAAAGTTGCACCTTGCCGGGAGGCGGCAAGAGCAGAACTGTATAGTCCATTACTTTTTATAGCTATCGTCGCAGACCAAGTGTGAGAATCGTTACAACACTTCAGGAATGCCGTTAGAGTTTTACAGTCTTGATCAAAAATGCTTCTGTATTTTGGAAAGCTTCTCGGCAGTGTCAAAACACCACCGAGAAGCATACTACTGCTATCGCTTTCCAGCTAAGCACTCTTCGATTGAAAGATTGCATCTATCTAGCAAATCAACCTCACGCTCAGTCAAAGTACGCCTGCTTGGCTGGCTGGTAACACCAGCTGATGAGCCTGCAAATGGCACTCCGGAGACGGTTTCACAGTTAGCCGCGGTATCTCCTGCTCCCCCGGTTTGACCTTGCCCGTTGCAAGAATCAGTGCCATTGCCACCGTTCATGGTGTCGTTACCGAGACCACCAGTGATCGTGTCGTTCCCGTTCTGCCCGAGTATGGTGTCTCGATTGTTATTGCCAGCAAGAATATCGTGTCCGGCACCACCAAATATTGAGTCAGCGCCGTTTCCACCAGATATGTCATCGTTGCCATTGCGGCCGAATATGGTATCCAGACCAGGATCTCCTCGCATAGTGTCTGCACTTTGGGAACCGGTCATTATATCGTTATTGCCCTGTCCTCGCATTGTAGAACCACCAACACTATTCGAGATCAATTCATCGTTGCCGGATCCCCCCCATAGAAAGTCCGGATTGCTGGTGGTGTTGTTAGTTTCTAGGAAATCCTCACCACTGTTCCCGAACAAGAAATCATCGAGTTGTGAACCAATGATGAAATCATCACCTGTGCCACCAAAAAGATCATTGGGAGCGGTATCAACACCATTCTCGTCTCCACCATAGATGATGTCGTTACCTGAACCACCCATAATGATGTCAAAGCCTCCCATGCCACAAATCACATCATCTCCACCCAGGCCGTTAATCGTTTCCCCGGCCGGGGTCCCAACGATCACATCAGGGCCCGGTGTCGGCACCTGTCCCAGATTCAAATCTACTGTAGCCGGCAGGCCATCACAAGTTGCTGCAGGTGGCGGTGTATTGTTTGGCGTTTGATTAAAAAACCAGGTCACAGCGTCTGTATCAAAGAATATATTGGCTGTGGTAATGGATACATGATCTCCCCCTGACCCAACAAAGGTTCCGCCAACTGAACAAAACGCAAAACCTGCAGTTACGTCGAATTGAATGTTGATATCACAATTATTAGAATTGGATATTCCCAGGTAGTTCAAGGTGAGATTATAGTCATCACCCGTTCCTTGCACCTCATCCACTCCACTTTTTGCCAGATTGATACCGTGAACATCGTCTGCTGCAAGCGTTCGCTGCGCTTCCCCAAAATTGGTACCCTGGTTCATCACTGCTTCTGTTTGCCCATAGCCGAGTGCCAAGCTAACAGCTCGCGCACCGTTTGCAGCGAAAAGATCTCCTGTCGGGAGATCAGACAAGTCACGAGAAAAAGTTGAGCTATCAGTAATCGGCTGAAGCAAGAACGGATCATTATTTGCCATGTTGAACCAGTGAAGATTGGCATCATCGCCACGCACATCATCTCCACTCCCGATCACGTTGTCAGCGCCATCGTTAAAAGTAAACGTGTTGTTCGCACCATCAGTTGAATTGGTGAAGTCTGTGTTAACCCCAGTAACGCCCGTTTGAGCACCAAGGTTTGTATGAGCCTCACCTATGCAGTGACCAACTTCATGTAGCAGCACAGATTCGAAATCAATTTGGCCTGCTGGAACATTGGCGCTTTGTAGATTAGGAGTGGTTGATGCTAGTGCATTCCACACATTGATGGAGTTCTGCACAGAAACTTCCATCGCCGTTGCGTTAGCTGTTCCGGGAACCACACAAACATTGACCACCACGTTGCCACCTGCTCCTGTGTAGCCAGCTGGGTGGGTGATGATATCTTCACCGTTGACCTCACCCGCAAACACATAGGCGGCAGAATTCACATTGGAAACCATTACTGGTTGAACGCCGACAGTAACTAACGCCGCTACAATTGCCGAGAGTTTTGTTTTAGCCGGAGCATTGATCTTGTTATTAATATTCATAGACCTTCCACCAGTTCCAATAGAGAGTTTTCTACACCACGCAAGAGTTCCAAATCTGCCGATAACGGCCGGTTAAACTGTTCCTGAGTTAAATATTGCGCTGCGATATTTTTGGCAGTGATCAAAACGGGGCCACTCAATAAAACAGTACTACCCGACCCATCCTGAAAGCTGTTAACACTTAACCTGAATGTTGAGTAGGTATCATCAGAAATTGACTGTAACGACTGCTGTTGCGTTACCACCTCTTCGCGCTGAGTTGATTCGATCTGATTCGCGGTTAGCACATCAGCCACCAACTGATCTATCGCCTCAGTCCCGAGCGTGGCTGTATGGAAACCCGCAACAGGGCTGGTTCTCGGCGCCACGATCTCAACCGAACCATCCCCAAAAACCGATACTTTAGTAGTATTCGCCAGACCTAGAAGCGAGATGAGCTGCTCGTACTCTAAAACCAGATTATTGGGAGATCGATCAAAAGACTGGTTAGTTAGAACGATGCCTTCATCTGCAGCGTAGCTACTGGCAAGCGGACTAAACGCAAGAAGCAGAGCGATGAGATTGACTATTAGAAGCCTGGTTTTAAAAAACCTGGATACGCTTTTGACCATCCTTACAATTCCTTTTCAAATATAGATG
>CAZQKJ010000296.1:0-5191 GCA_964593315.1 uncultured Granulosicoccaceae bacterium | reverse complement strand
CCTGAATGTGCCTTTGGAACGTAGCATTATTGTTCGAAATGGACAATACAAGGGTGCGCAGGCTGAGCTCTGTCAGTCGATTTATATCGATTTTGTACCGATTTTGTACCGGTTCGTAGCTCGTCGCGGTGACTTCGCCAGCGAGCGTTGAATCGCGTGTATTGGCTTTGTAAGCGATTGTTACGCTGGCAGGCAGTGCCTCAGGAGTTTGATAGTACTGATGCTAACTCCTGTTTCTGTCTGCCGCCAACGGGGTGCAGCAGGCTGAGAGGTAGGTTGTTGGAAAAACACTGTCTTACTTTATCAGGTCTCTGCAAATATTCGGTAGCCTGAGCCTTGAGAGGTGTGGATCAATGGCTTGGCGAAAGGTTTATCCACTTGTTTGCGGAGTTTATAAATCTGACTGCGCAGCGTATCGCTTGCGGGTGGTTCATCACCCCATAATGTATTCTCAATATCCTCACGTGGCACTACATTCGGTGCATTCCTCATCAGCAGGGCCAGAATTTGAAATCCTGCGGGTGTCAGTGTGAGTGGCTTTCCCTCGCGAGTAGCGGTGAGGGTTGCAGTGTTTAGCTCGAGGTCCTCGACGGTAAGGACTTCGTTAGTCAGGTTGCCGCGTGTTCTGCGAACCAATGAATGGATGCGGGCGACAAGCTCTGGAAGATCGAAGGGCTTGACCAGATAGTCATCTACACCTGCCTCAAATCCTGCCAGCTTGTCGTTCAGTTCATCGCGGGCAGTAATCATCAATATCGGTACGCTTGAAGAGTGTTGTTCCCGTAACTTCCTTGCAAGCTCCAACCCGTCGATGCCAGGCAACATGACGTCGAGTAAAATGACATCGAATCTCTGTTTACTCGCAAGGTGCAGCCCTGATAGTCCATCCGCTGCATAGTCGACAATGCCTCCAAGCGTCTGTAGGAAGTCGACGATAGTTTCGGCCAGATCGCGATGATCCTCGACCAGCAGTATTCTGTTGTGTTCTATTGAGTGCATCTTGTCTTGAACTGACGGGATCAGTTACTCTATGAAATTGTCAGGATGTTTGTCAGGGGCCAGCCTGCTCTGGAAGCAAGCGGACGGGCAGTGGTGCTCCATTAGTCCACACCTTAACTGCTTTTACCACGAGCGTGGTGATTTGCATGTGAAAAATCAATCCGGCGCGTTCATGCTTCGTTCACGATTGTCGGTAGTCCTCTCTCTGACCTTAATCACCGGGCGCACCCTATGCGGATTGTAGTTCTATTGGTACTGTTTTTATCGGCGTGCACCGGTTTGCCCAAGGGCATTGAGCCGGTTGCAGATTTCGAGCTCGATCGCTATCTGGGTAAGTGGTTTGAGATCGCCCGACTGGATCATCGCTTCGAACGCGGTTTGTCCAATGTGACCGCCGAGTATTCTATTCGGGAGCCGGGGTTGGTCAACGTGGTCAATAGAGGTTACCTGTCTGAAAAAGGAGAGTGGAAAGAAGCGATCGGCAAAGCCAAATTCAAAGACTCAGATGACATCGGTCATTTGTTAGTGTCTTTTTTCGGGCCTTTCTATGCGTCTTATGTGATTTTTGAACTCGATGACTATCAAACTGCATTCGTGGTTGGCAATAGTCGGGATTATTTATGGTTGTTGTCGCGTACACCGGAAGTGAGCGCAGCAACACGAGTATTGTTTATGGAAAAAATTGTTGAGCTTGGTTTTGATCCATCCGAATTAGAGTGGGTGGTACAAGCGACACCGTAAAAAAAAGCGCTGCCAAAAGGGCAGCGCTTCTGATGGTGCGGCTGAGGTGTTCAGCACCTCAGGTAGCCAGTGCTAGTTGCGATCAACCGTTACTTCCAGCCATCTGGTGCCAGGCTCAAAGTCAAAGTCGGTATTTTCAGAACCATCCTGACCAGGATGCAGTGTGATAGAACCGTTCTCGTTGTCTGTGAGATTCTCACTGCCATCCGGGCTGCAAGGTGGAACCCAATAATTCAGGGTCAGTACGTTGGTTTCTGAACCAGCATCATAGATTGGTGCGACGAATGTTTCGGATGCATCAGCGGAGAGTGTGTGGGCATTCGCTGCACTGAACCCGTCATTCGTGCAAACTACCATGCTGACGATGGACAATCTCTGGTCTTCTGAAACCAGATCCAGATCTATCGTTGCAGACATGCCCGGCAGTAACGGGCCCGGATTTTCCGGATCTGCGAATGCCACTGCAGATGCGCTAACGCGTCCCTGATCAGTAAGGTAGCCAAGCAAGTCGACCATGGGTCCGTTATTGCCATTTTCTGCAATGGCTATAATTGGGTCGATTGCAGGTTGGCCCAGTTCAAAAAGGCGCATGCCATTGTCTGCGTCCGGGGCATTATGCAGCAGGACCACCGGGGGAGTCATTGGCTGGTGCTCTGATGTGTTAGTCAGGGTAACTGTAATGCTGCTGGTGGCGGCTGCGCCGTCATCGCCATCGGAGTCAGCGTCGCCGTCTGCATCACCGCCATCGTCATCATCACTGACGATGCCATCGTCTGCCAGACCGATAACTAGATTGCCGTCGTCATTGGTGGATACATTAAGAGTGATGTCTTCGCCATTCGCAAGATCTGCTTGCAGGTCATCCAGTGTGTCGCCTACGCATGCAGTGAGTGACAGGATGACCGCGGCACTGGCAAGGCCGGTTGCCATGCGAAGTGAGCGCTTGCCTTTGGCATTATTGGTGAGATTATTATTCAGTGTTTTCATAAGTAATTTATCTTGTGAGAGGAGACTGGTTGTTTGTGTAAAGCAGTGGTTGAAAAAAGCGTCACTGTAAATAGTAGTGGATTATACGCGACGTGCTTTTAACACACTGTATAGATAGTAGTTCACATCCTCGGTGTCGTTTTTCACAACACGGACAGGGAAAAATATTTGACGCACCCTCTGGCTTCGAGTTTGTTATTGTTAGTGGGTTAGTGCACAACATAAGAAGAATCAGCGCCTGTCCGTATGGTAAATATAATGGTGGATGTAGCACTATTCCTCACGATCAATCTGAATGCCGATGTCGCTAGCAGAAAAGCGCGCGTTAAAGGACAATATAATTGCTGTAAAGTTCAATACATCAACATTGAATGTTGTTAATTTTTTCTGCCCTAACAATGTTCTGTTGATTAGGACAAACTTTGACTGAAAGTTGTGGGTCTCTGTTTGGGGCTTCGCGGTCACAAGCTTCAATGGCCCATCTTCCATCTCCTGGGCCTGCCTTAGTGTTGATGAATTTTGCGTGCAGCAGTGTTAATGCGTAAGCGCAGCGGACTGCCTTGCCGAGCTCACGGTAGATATTGTCAGATATTCGACGCCCCGCTAGAACAGCATTTACAAAGTAGGCCCTGAGTGATTCCCTGTTAGCTGAACGTCTCCGTACAAGTCAATTGTCGGGTTAAAATCCTGTGCTAACATCGTCATATGCTGTCTGGTTGATCTGGAGAATACAGAGTTGAATACTGATAGAACAGTTGTGATCGGTGCTGGTCAGGCGGCGGCCAAATGTGCGTTGCAGCTGCGGCAACTGGGTTACGAAGGGCAAATCACTTTGATCGGTGATGAATCAACTCCGCCTTACCAGCGACCGGAACTCTCTAAAGCCTACCTTGCAAGATCAGTGGCGGCAGATGAGGTAGTTATGCTAACGCACGCGATGGCATCACAGTTCCAAATTGAACTTAAGCTGGGCACTGTTGTTGAGGCCGTCGATATGCATCATCGATTAGTTAAAACTCGTGATGAGTCCATTGGTTTTGACAAGCTTGTTTTTGCCAGTGGCGGGCGCGCTCGCACAAGAGACGGTGCGTTGAGCCTTCGAACCATTGCCGATGCGGAAAAGCTGTATGCAACTTTGAAAACCGAAAAACAGCTGTCTATAGTTGGCGGGGGGTGGCTGGGTTTGGAGGTCGCGGCAACCGCCGTATCCCATGGTCTCGAGGTGCGCCTGTACGAACACCATGACAGGCTCTGTGCGAGATCGATTCCGGCTGAAATTTCAGATTTGTTGCTCGAACATCACAGGGGTATTGGTGTTGAGGTCCACCTTAATAGCGAGTTTGACCATAATCCGTCAGATGTCATCTGTGCCTGTATTGGAATTGAGCCTAATGACAAGCTTGCGCGTGAAGCGGGCGTTGAGACAGACCGCGGTATCCTTGTTAACGAAAGGCAAATGACTTCTGAACCTAATGTGTTTGCTATTGGTGATTGTGCCCGTCATGCCGATCAGGCCGCCATGGAAAACTGGGCTTACGCCAATGTGTCAGCAGAGTGTGCAGCCTATGCGATTTGTGACATTGCAGTTCCCGTAGCACCGGATTTTTGGTTGTGGTCAAAGCAGGGTGATTTACTGCTGCAGATGCGAGGCAATTACCAAAATGCTGAAGAATGTATCGTCAGGAAAAAAGGTGACAGTGTCAGCTACTTTTATCTAACTGATAGTCGACTGGATTGCTGCATCGCGATAAATGATCCCGCGCTGTTTGGTCAGTCGCGAGTGCTGCATCGTTCAAATAAAAAACTCGACAAGTGCGCTCTGGCTGATAGCAGAGTGTTATTGAAATCCGTTGCGGAATTTGCGTGAACCCAACAAACTTTCCGCTAAGTTTGCCGATACGGTTGTAAGCAAACTATTTAATCAGGCAGCGATGCTCCGTATTGGTTGGCGCTACACTGTCTTGATCAGGGGGAGGCTGTATTTCTGGTCTGCATGGATTGATATGCATGGACAAACCTATATGGACGGGCCTATATGGACGGGCCTGCATAGACAAAGTAAGAGGCGTTGTGTCACCGCAGATTGTAGGATCAGACTATCGCCTTTTGTAAAACTCGCTCCTGTCAGAATTCTGTATCGATGTTTGCTGGCAAATAAGCCGCGTTTGTGATCGATTGCCAGAAGTGTGGTGTGCTTATTCCATGATTTGGTAAAACCGCCAGTGAGGCCAGGGAGGTAACCCCACCGACGGCCATCTCACACACTCTTTACTACACCTTTATGACCACTGATGACGAGATATGTTGCAGTTTGATTTCGACATTTTTTGATGAAATCAGAATGGTAACAATCCGCTACATCGCTTGAGAAATTGGTAACAGTAGAAAATAAAACCGCCAGCAGGGCCCGGGAGGTACCCCACCGACGGTCATCTCACACACTCGGTACGATTGTCTTGGTAAC
>CAZQKJ010000295.1:0-5216 GCA_964593315.1 uncultured Granulosicoccaceae bacterium | reverse complement strand
ACCATAACCATCGCCGTCCGGATCGCTTGCCGCAGAAGAGCACGCGGGAATCGAGTTGGCTGTCGATGCACTATTTCCAGACTGGCTTGACGATTGACTTGCCGAAGAAACCTGGCAGGAACGGTTGTTCTCCCAACCATATCCATCGCCATCAGGATCGCTGTCTGATCGCTGACAAGTCGGAAAGCTCAGCGTCGGGCTAACCTGTGCTTTGGCTAATTGCCCGCCGACAATACATGAGCGATTATTTTCCCAGCCCCAACCGTCTCCATCGGTATCAGAGTTGGCAGAACTACAGGCCGGGAAGTCAGATTGCGCCAGCGCGACCTTTCCAGTCGGCAATGAAAGTATCAGCAAGACTCCGAGAGCACTGAGCGATACAGAAGAACAAATTGTTGAGAACACGGGAGAACGCCTTAGCATGTGAGCTGATCCGGTTGAGCATCTAAGGAACCAGAGTCATAAAACATGCCTATTAGTGATGGACAGGTCGACGTTCTGACCACACAGTGCGCGGTGTAAAACTATCCGGATTCAATCATCTGCAGGTATACCTCGGCGTAGTTAGCACCGAGCTGTCGCAATGACTCGGCCGTGAAATGAACCTCTGCCTCGTCATAGGTGGACAATCCCTCGCCGGGCACACAGGCGGTCCAGATATCGTCGTCACGATTGAGGGCGTTGAGTCTGTCATTAACAGGCGATTGCGCGGTCTCGCCACAAATAAATGGATGCTCATCTGCAAACCAGTTTTCCATCCGAAAGTTGTTGATCAGCTGCCAAAGTTTGTTGCTGTAATAATCGTTTGGTGGCAACTCCGCCAGATCAGGATCGTTGGAAGACTCTTTGCTCCAATCGGTTTCTCCCTGATGCCACAAAATGCCGTCAACGGCTGATTTGTGCGGTAGCTCGTTCAAAGCGAGCAGCGCTTTGCTGCGGATTTTATTGAAGAAAAAATTATCTGCATCCCAATGACTGATTCCTTCACCAGGAGCCGTAACCAGGATGATGCCGACGACCCGATCAGGTCGCTGCGAGGCGATCGTTTTACCAAAATGGAACCCGAAATTATTATGCGGATTTCCATCCAGCCCTTGCCGTGGATGCCAGGTCAGATCCCAGGTCTGATCGAGGCTCGCAAGCTGCCAACCCTGATCGGTATACGCATAGAAACGGTCTACCGGCTGGTCCAGCACAGGATCAAAAGTCGTTTCAGAACCCAGTGCGTTGGATTGTCCTGTGATGACAATCACATCAGTAATGGATGCCGGACCTGTAGCCAGACCTACAGACTGCGGTGCCACGGGTGTCGAGCCTGCAGATACGGAGAACGCATCCTCAACAGTACCTGCAGTTGATCTGTCATTTACAGCGGTTTCCAGATTCTCTCCGCCACAACCCACCAGGGTCAGTGATAGCAGGAGTCCGGTTATTACATTAATTTTGAGCACAACATGGGTCCGGGAGAATTAGCAATACAGTGTGTCAAATATGACACAGTAAATCTGCTCAACAGGTCTTAATTTATCGCAGAAGAAACACAGTGTTACTTTATTTCAGCCCGTCTTAATGCTCTCTGACCAGACGGTTTCCCAAAAGCCCCTGATCGCTTAGCGAGGAAGGGAGCGATATTTATCGGAGTAGCGATCACCTAAAATGCGCAGTGACGGTGCATCGAAATGCAGATCATCACCGACGGATTCCAGCCCCGCAGAAGAAACGCAGCCAGTGCGGTTATCACCATCTGTATTTAGCCGCATTAAGCGTTCGTTGACAGGAGCATTCAGCGTCTCCCCACAAACAAAAACCCCGTCATTCGCAAACCAGCTTTGCGCTCGAAAATTCCCGATCAAATTGTTCAACAGGTCACTGTATCGATCATTGCTGTAGAAGTCAGTTTCACCCTGGTGCCACAGGATTCCACTGACCTTGGGACTGCCCGGCAATGCATCAAGAGCACTACTTACTCGAGCATTGATAGTGGCAAAGAAATCACCGCTCGAATTCCAGAACTCAATACCGGCGCCCGGCGCTGTCACCATGATGATACCGACAACTGTGTCCGGCTCTTTTCTCACTAACTGCTTGCCAAAATGAAAAGCAAAATTGTTTGCCGGTAAGCTTGTGATATCGCCTCTTGGGTACCAACCACGATCCCAAATCTGCCTGAGTCCTGCGATACCCCAGCCATTTTGAGAAAATGCATACACGCGTCGCACCGGACTATCGAGCTCGGCATTAAACGATAACGGATCAAAACTGGCTGTTTGTGCACCCAGCGCATTTGACTGGCCCGTAACCAGAATGATGTCAGTAATGCTCACACCACCATCGCCTGCGTTTTTGAATGTGCAACTGCGGCTGTTCTCCCAACCGAAGCCATCGTTGTTGAAATCAAATCGATCATGACTACAGGCAGGCAATGACAGATTTACTTTTTCCTCCGCTAACAGTCCACCGTTGCCAGTAGCTGCGCTTACCGGTGGTGCGGAAGACTCAGCCGGCAATGAAAATTCGGCTACCACACAAGAAGCATTGTTCTCCCATCCAAAGCCATCACCATCGGGATCAGATAGCGCATTACTACAGTTGGGAATTGATGCTCGCACGGTGCTACCAGAAGATTGGTTACTCGATCCGGCAGCCGTGCTTGTGGCAGGTTCCGTCGCAGGCTTTACCGCCACCAGGCAGGTTGCAGAGTTTTCCCAACCGAAGCCATCTCCATCGCTATCACTGTCGCTACGCTCACAAAGCGGTCTTGCCGGTACATTGAAAGTGAAGACACACAACATCGAAAACACTGCCAGGTTTACAGGCAGCTTTTGAAAAACTAAACGGGAACACATAAATTGAATCGCACTGGTTATCGACGCGCTGGAACCGCAGATACAGTTCAACGTCCGGGACTACATTACTGAGCCGTTTGTTGCGAAAACACGTGGGGTTACTGGTTCGAATCTCGAGCCGGCTAGCACTTCAATTTCTGACAAATATACTTCTATTGTTCAGTGAGTTGGAGGTACTTTGTAGCGTAGCGAGCTCCTAATGTTCTCAGGCCCGCAGCAGAAAAATGAAACCCGTCCGGTGATGTCTGCAACCCGTCTGACTCTACACATCCAGTCCATGGATCTCCATCATTATTTAACGCCATCAGGCGATTATTTACCGGGGATTTGACTGTCTCCCCACAAATGAATGGCCGCTCTTCATCAAACCAGCTTTCACTCCTAAGGTTGCTGATAAGCGCATCCAGTTTCTGAGCATAGAGATCCGTATCCGCCCAGTCAGTCTCACCCTGATGCCACAACACGCCGTCGATACTCGCTTTACTGGGCAGCTGATTGAGCGCGTCTACTACCCGGTTTCGAATCTTCAGATAAAACTCGGATTCGTAATCCCAGTGAGCAATCCCCTCACCCGGAGCGGTTACCAATACAAAGCCCACTACACGGTCCGGTCTGCGCTCCACGACCTTACGCGCAAAGTGAAATCCGAAATTATTGGTCGGGTCTGTCTCTGGATGATTACGCGGGTGCCATCCGAGATCCCACACCTGATGCAGATCAGCGATGTTCCATCCATCTTCAGTAAAGGCATAGGATCGGGGATGTGGATAATCGAGCACCGCATCAAAGGCAGTTTCTAGCCCGAGTGCATTTGATTGCCCAGTAACCAAAACGATCTCGGTAATTGCCGCGGGATTAGAGGTTACCAGCGCGCCGTTATTGTCTCGCACCTCAGCAAGGCTGCTACCCGCTTGGGCATTATCAAACTCAGTGTTTTGGTTCTGGCTACCTGCCCCGCCATCTGCCCCGCCGTCTGATAGCTCAATCGCCTCAGCGATAGTGGGCTCTGTATTCAATGCACCTGCAAGGTCTTCTTCTGATGCATCACCATCAACACCCGCTGCTACACCCGAGTCAGATCCAGGTGATGTGGTATCGATCGGCAATCCTACGATGCTAAGCGACTCGCCTTCTGACACGCAGCCGACAACAACTGCAACAAGGCATGCAGACACGCAGCACGATAGAGCTTTAGTAAAGGGACGGGTGATAATCATTAGACTTAACAGGGGCAGGACGCACGAACGAATACGGACAAGTGTAGTATACGGGTTTCGTTGTGGCTTAAAGTTAGCCTACAGTCCGGTAACCCTTATCCTGCATGGCGGATCGGGTATGAGGCCAGGGTTATAAAAACTGCTTAACAACCGGTCTTATAAAAACCTGACAGTCAGTTCAGACTTAGCCTAAGTACAATATCCTTTGGGTGGCCAACCGGTCGAGCAAGATAAGTCAGCTCGATTTATTGCATCAACACAACAGATAGTGATTTCGGCACACAGTCTATAGCCCCAGGTACAACTCTATATAGGCATCGGCATAACGACCACCCATGGTACGCAAGGCCTCTGCCGAGAAATGTGCATCGTCGCGAATAGTAGGTAATCCTTCTGCTTCAATGCAGGCAGTCCACGGATCACTATCAGTATTAAGCTTTTGTAACTGACGATTAACCGGCAGTGTCGCTGTCTCACCACAGATAAACGGAAAACCAAAGTCAAACCAGGGCTCACTTCTGAACCGTGTAATCAGATCATAAAGCGCATCGCCATAGGCGTCATCATCAGCACCATTTGACTCACCCTGATGCCATAGTATTCCGTCCAGCCTGCTTTTAAACGGCAGCTCATTAATGGCTTGAGATACTCTGGCCCGAATAACCTCGAACAAGGCACCGCCCTCGCGCCACCGATCAATACTCGCACCCGGCTCACTGACCAATATAAAGCCGACGACTCGATCAGGCCGCCGGTCTGCCAATCGCTTACCAAAGTGCAGACTGAAGTTATTCGATGGACTCGGGTTATTTCCATCGAGAGGAAAGCCTCTGTCCCAGACCTGGTTCAAACTGGCAATTTCCCAACCGTTCTCGGTAAATGCAAAGACTCTCCGGTTCGGTGCATCCAGAAACTCGTCGGTTGACGTTCCTGCACCCAGTGTATTTGATTGGCCGGTGACCAAAACAAGATCCGTGATATCAGCAACGGTCGCGGGTATGTTAGATGGTGTGACTTCAGAATCGCTCTGTAGCGGAGAGACACTCTCCAGCGGCTCTTCAATCTCAGGGCTTTCGTCAATACCCGGGTTCTGTTCAACACCCAACTCATCGTCAACACCGGGATCAACTCCCAGCTCAGCGTCAACACCGGG
>CAZQKJ010000294.1:0-5216 GCA_964593315.1 uncultured Granulosicoccaceae bacterium | reverse complement strand
TATCCTGCACAACCGGGCTGGTAGCAATCCAATCCATGTTACTGCGCTCCGTGCAGTGCCATACCGCGGCTGGCTCTTCTCTGCAACCATTCGAAGAACCGTTCAGAGATTATCGTCAGTAAAATATAAAACAGGAACAAGACAAAATAGTACTTCCAGCGCCAGTCAGGATGTATCATTCCGGCTCTGGCAAAGTAGTTTGGTGCTCCCAGTCGGTCAGCCCATTGAACGATATCGGCTATTTGCAGCAGCGATAAAAAGCTTGTGGCTTTCAATAACAACATCCACACGTTGGATAAGCCCGGCAGTGCATACACCCACATTTGCCTGACCTGAAAACGCCAGAATATCTGACGGTCGTTGAATCCAAATGCACGTGCCGCCTCAAGCTGACCTTTGGGTACCGAATTCATCGCACCATGAACCACATTGGCGGCAAAGGCACCATACACAATCCCGAGCGACACGCAGGCCATAGTGAAATACTCAGTAGTGGATAAGTACCACTGCGCAGCTTGACACGGTGGCCAACCAGTCGCCGCCGCCAGCTCATCTGCGGTGCAGGCACTGCGCGACATCACAAACTCAACCGCTTGTTCGAATGCCAGTGGAAAAAAAAGAAAGAACAGAACATCCGGTATACCACGCACCATCGTGGTATAGGTAAGACCCAACCAACGAAAAGGTGCGAAGCTCGAGCGACGTGCAGCCGCACCCAACACCCCGAACAAAACCGCGAGTGCTGCTCCGAATAAGGCCGCCAGCAGCGTAAAACGCACACTCGCGTACCACGCGAGATGTTTACCATTAGTGAAGTAGTCAATCCAACCGGACGCCTCTTCAGAAACGTTCAGCGAGACCCAGGCAGATAAGGTTTCCAGCATCCGGGCAGTTTAACAGGCAAGCGACATAAGCTGCGAAAAAAAAGCCGAAGAGTCATTAACTCTTCGGCCTCATTGGTACCTCTACAGCACACCTACGAAATACTAGTTTCCGTAGGTGGCTTCAAGCTTAAAGTATTCCATAAGCAATTTGTCTACAGTGCCATCGGCTTTCATGGACTCAAGTGCGGCACCCATTTTTTCAGCAAGCTCTGCCTCACCCTTGCGCATGCCCATAGCCACGCCACCGCCGATTGCAACATCAGGGCCTACGAACGCAAGTGCGCCTGCACTGCCCTCAACCACAGGTGTAAGAAACGAGTTGTCTGCAAGCAGAAGATCAATATTGCCAGCTGCAAGGTCAGCCACTGACTGATCCGGTGTTTCGAAAGTCAGAATGGTATTGCCTTCACCGAATTTTTCCTCGATGTAGTCAGCCTGAATAGTCGCACCCTGCGCACCAATCTTCAGCCCTTTCAGGTCATCAAAATTTGCCTCAACACCGCTCGCGGCAGCAAACTTCGAAGGATCCGGCGGGTAGTAATCAGCGCTGAAATCGATAGTTTCCTTGCGCTCGTCAGTCACTGACATTCCTGCCATGATGATGTCGTAGTTGCCGGCTACCAGATTAGGGATGATCGTATCCCACTCATTGACAACCCACTCACACTCAACACCCGCGCGCTTGCACATTTCGTTGCCGAGATCGATCTCGTAACCTGCCAGCTCGCCACTGTCATCCAGGAAGTTCCAGGGTGCGTACGCACCTTCAGTACCGATTCTTACATCTGCTGCAATGCCTGGCCCGGCCGCTACCATCGCACCGAGTGCGGCAGCTAACATTAACTTTTTCATATACCCTTCTCCGTTCAAACTAGAGTGTCAGTGCACTGCCAGTCGGGCCGCGCATCAGTGACAAGGATACGCTAATGGCCATCAAATGTCGCTATTAAGGCTGCCATTCGGATGGGCCCAGAAACGCTGTTTTTCCAGAACTACCGCACATTTTTAGTATCCCGGACCCATTCTGCACAGGCCGCTAATACCAACCAGGAGACTGTGACGGATATTGGCATGTGCCTGAAGTAGTGTGGGATGAAAGGAAACAGTGATTGTCGTTAGTTTCTATTTACCCACCCTGTGAAAGTGCGCCAGACTTCGTATTTGAGATGATTGCCTCCCCACTCAAGCCACTTTAAAACGGGAGAAACCCAAACTGTTGGGCCACTACCTGCCTGCGCTGTTATCGATAGGAATATCTATTTCTTTTCTCGTTTTCAATGCTGAGTAGTACCGCCTATACACACTCGCTTTAGCCTGCTGCTATAACTC
Source organism: uncultured Granulosicoccaceae bacterium (assembly GCA_964593315.1). GTDB lineage: Bacteria > Pseudomonadota > Gammaproteobacteria > Granulosicoccales > Granulosicoccaceae. The sequence continues at coordinate 3,003 of CAZQKJ010000294.1, read as the reverse complement.
GGGTTTTACCATTAATAACAGCCACCCAGTGTGGTTGCCACGCAACGCCAAATATCTCTAACTCAATATTCTTTTTTAGTGGCGATACCTTAACCACCTTAATATCTGCCGCAAGTTGCGCCCACTTCTCATCAATCTTGATCATCTCCTGCTCGTGTTTTTGTGTACGTGCCGCCAGACGTTTGTGCAAGTCTGCGATCTCCTCTATTGACTCGCGCACATCTGCCGCAGCATTTTGTTTTTGACGTCTTTTTGTCAGGGACGTACTGACACTAGAACGACGCCGTCTGCCACCGAAGAATCCACTGGCGATATTAGCCAGCGTCTTCCCATAGTTCACCATGGTTTCAACCTTTAAAGCTTCCAGAGTATCCTGATCTTCATCAAGCTCGCGTTCTTCACGACGCAGTTTGGTATGCAGGCGATCGAGCTCTTTGTCAAACCTTGCCTGTACCTTTTCGATTTCAAGATCTTCTTTATCGTCAGCTGCAATGCTGCAACGACTGAGAAAATCAGATTCTGATTCATCGGGTAGTGACTGAAGTTTGAATTTCTTGTTTTCAAACAATGGCAGTACCGCCTCGCGATAGATATGGTCTATGTACTTTTTTGAGATGGGTGATACTTTGCGCGAGCTTTGAAAAACCTCATCCAGCTCGCCATACAAAACATCATCTTCAGGCTCCTGATCTATGTCATCGTTATCCAGGGGGTCGATGGTGAACTTTTCGAACTTAGTCCCTGTGCGTCTTTTAGGATCCGGTATCAAGCAAGCGTAGCGCTTGCGTTCACTATAACTACCCTTTCTATCAGTAAAGAGCACATCGACCTGCATGAGCAGGCCTGGTAAATACACCAGTCCGATTTTCTCTGCATCATTCATTGAAACTGGTGTGTCACGGCGTTGTAGCGCGCGATAGAAACTGTAGCGGCGCGGCAAAAAGTATTCATCCAGTCCCGTTGCAACAGATGGTCTGGTTCGGGTGTAGCCCGACAAGGCTTCGTTGGCAAACGGTACCGACTGATCTTTAGCCGGGCCTGCTACCTTGTTGCCCTTTAGTTTTTTGGACTTTTGACCCGCATTGTCCTGAACCGGATCTTTCTGAACTGAATCCGCCTTGTGGGATTCTTTGGTCTTTGCATCACCTGGTGCTTCTGTGTCTTTTATCTGCGGTTTTTCATCTGCGCCCGCTAATCTGTTCAAGTCTGCGATCTGGTTTCGAGTCATTGGTCCTGCCATGTAATTCATGGCCCAACGCGTTTGAAAAAGCTCAGGTCCATCGCGGCTGTGAACATTGTTCACCAGAAATACCCGCTTTCCGAGACCGGATAACATTTTGTCCGATGCACTGCGATCAAAGTTGCCACCACTTGCGCCTTGCAAACCGTCAAGTAAGCGTGCCTTATCACGCTCAGTTTGCAACCGACCCACAAACCAGGTACCGGCATTTGACAGACCTTTGTAATCGATATCGACTGGATTTTGGGTAGCCACAACCATTCCTACTCCAAAAGCACGCGCCTGCTTTAACATACGCAACATCGGTTTTTTGGATGGCGGGTTCGCAGTTGGCGGCAGGTAACCAAATATCTCATCAAAATACACCAGCGCTCGCAGGCTGGTCGTGCCTGACTGGGATCGCATCCAGGTTTCAATAGCCGAATAGAGCAATGTCACAATGAACATGCGTTCGGTTTCACTTAAATGTGCAATATAGAAAATGCTGTGTTTAGGCTTGCCCTCTTCTGTGTAAAGCAGAGATTCTATGTCTAATGACTCGCCCTTAATCCACGGTTGAAAAGACGGCGCTGCAACAATGCTGTTAAGCCTGGTGGCCAGAGTCATGCGTTTTTTCTTGGGGAAGAATTGATCAACAGCAAAAAAGCCAAGCTTTTCAAACGGTGGGTTTTGGGTTTGCATAATGAGCTCACCCATATCAACATCACGGCCTGCAGCCCAGGCATCGGCAATAATCTTTGACAGTAAAATATGTTCCGGATCGCTGATGGGATCGATATCATCAAGACCGATCAAGCCGAGAATGGCAGTCACCGTACCTTCGATTTGCTCCAGCAAGACCTCCTGATTAGCGTCCCAGTCAAGTTTGGGAGCTTTGAGTGACGCCAGAATACTGATCGGCTTGCCTGCAGTAGAACCCGGTGTATAAACCGCTCTGTCGACGGAATCTTTAAGACGCTGAATACGATCAGATTCTATCCCCCACCCCTCAAGACCATCCTTCCAGAGTGCCGCCGTATCAATGGCCGATTGCTCTACACTCACTCCATCACGACGAGCGCTATCAGCATTGATCCAGGGTCTAAAATCCTCAGGCAAGAGTTTTGGAAAGTGCAACAGCAGATTGGTGATATCCCCTTTGGGATCTATCAGGATGGCAGGCAGATTATTCAATGCAGCCTCTTCCATAATATCCAGACACAGCCCGGTTTTACCGGAGCCTGTCATACCCACTACCACTGCATGCGTGGTTAAATCGTCCGGATCATAGGTGTGGGCCTCACTGGTCGTCTCGCCATCTTCCGGTGACACGTTGCGGCCGATATAAAACTGATTCGGGAAATCTACTGATGCCATCTATCAAACTCTCCGATACAAGTGATGACGATAACAAATTACCGATAATGACGATACCATGCTGCCACTGTTACAAGAGCACGACCACTAGACGAGCAATGTCGCCGAACTCAGGTCCGCACTGATGCGTATACAATCTGACTGCGGACAGTTTGTCACTGGCAAATCAAGAATTAACCTCGGAGTTAACACGGCGGCTCGCAATACTGCCGCGAGCTCAACCCCTGCTTCACTGTGCATTAACTTTATAGCAGCGGTAATATCGAGATCGGCACCAGCCAGCGTGCCATCGGATAGTTTCAGGTGGCCATCACGTCTGATAATGGTGCGACCATTCAAACTAAAAGAAGTCTCAGAGGTGCCAGCCAGAGCCATAGCATCACTGACCAGGTAAAATTTGTCGGGCT
>CAZQKJ010000293.1:0-5221 GCA_964593315.1 uncultured Granulosicoccaceae bacterium | reverse complement strand
GTCACAAACACTGCTATACCAAACGACTTATGCCATTGGGTCAATGTAAAGCGCAATGGGTCATCGGACTCGAGGCCAGTCATATACTTGCCGACAGCAAGTAAACCCAACAAAAAAAAAGCGATCAGCCAATGCAGGCTGATCGCCACGGAGTTGTAACGCTTCATAGAGTCTGGTGACACCTTTCTACTGGTCGGAAAACCATTGCAGCTCAACCTGCGATGACACTCGACAACAAACCATTACACGCCCACATTACTCGGCTTGAAACATTTCCGCTTGAATCTCAAGCTTTACTTCATCGCTCACGAATGGTGCGTTAGCGCCCAAACCCCATTCAGAGCGCTTCAAGCCACCTACCGCTGAAATACCCAGTACCGGTGCTTTTTTCATTGGGTGGATGGTAGCCGCATTGACCGTTACCAATAACACAACCGGCTTGGTTGTCTCTTTGATGGTCAAATCACCTTCAAGGTTAAATGTGCCATCTGAATTCGCAGTGACACCGGTACTTGCAAAAGTCATCTTGGGGTTGTTTGCAGTATCGAACCACTTACCGCCTGTGATGTGCTCATTGAAAATATCGGATCCGGTATCAACACTGTCAGCAGTAATATCTACCGCAACGGTAGTTTTAGTGGGATCGTCGGTATCGAGATTCATCTGCATGTCGAACTCATCAAACGAGATGCGAGGATTCGACAAGCCCAGGTGATTATATTGAAAATTGATGTACGCATGAGTGGTGTCCACAGCGTAAGCACCAGAAGGAACCGCAGAGAGGTCAGCAGCATTGACTGACGTTGCAAGAAAAGCTGAAGAAATTAGAAGTGCCGAAAATTTCATTTAAGTACCTTTTGCAGAATAATTAGCTGATCCGTGAAGCCAAATCTGACAACCGGATTAGAGCCGAGTTCATTCAAATTTGACTGGCTTAATGCAAATTATGCCTTGTTGTGACCCGCTTGAAAAGTTCTGCCTGAAAAGTTGCCAACACCGATGCAAATCGGCAACGGGTGTCGGAATGATGGCGTTGTGATTATTAATCCAGACTAGAACGCCGACGGTGAAAAAACCGCCACTTTTCTACCGCTTTTGACGTAAGCGGTGTCAGTAATGCAGCAAAACTACCGCGCAGATTTTACTTCATCTACACAACGGAGTATTTCCTCCGCTGTGGCCGGTGCATTAAGCCTTGGGAATATTTTGCGATCAGCAACCGCTGCTATGGCATCACGGATTGCACACCATGCGGAGATTGCCAACATAAAAGGCGGTTCACCTACAGCTTTTGACCGAAGGATAGTGGGTGCAGCATTCGGACTGTCTTTCAACAACGCGACATTGAACTCCTGTGGTGTGTCACCAATAGACGGTATCTTGTAGGTCGCCGGACCGTCAGATAATAGACGGCCTTCAGCGTTCCACTTTAACTCCTCTGTAGTAAGCCAACCCAAACCCTGTATAAACCCTCCTTCTATCTGGCCAATATCAATTGACGAATTAATCGAGTTACCAACATCGTGAATAATATCTGTGCGCAACAATCTGGATTCACCCGTGAGGGTATCGATTAACACTTCACTCACTGCTGCACCATTAGCATAGTAGAGAAACGGTCGCCCCTTAGCCTGGGCGCGGTCGTAATAGATTTCAGGGGTTTTGTAGAATCCTGTCGCCGACAGTGAAATCCTTGCCATATACGCGGCATTGGCAAGATCAGCCCAGTTCATCAAAGCCGATCCAGCCACCACTACACCAGACTCATTAAAACTCACATCAGAGGCAGCACACTCATGATTACTCACAACGAAATCAATCAATCTTTGCTTGATTTTTCTTGCCGCGAGCATAGCGGCCATTCCATTAAGATCCGTACCTGATGATGCAGCAGTGGCGGAGGTATTCGGAACCTTATCTGTCCGGGTAGCACTGACCTTGATTGATTCAACCGGGATACCGAGCTCGACTGACACAATTCTCGCTACTTTGGTAAACAGACCCTGCCCCATCTCTGTGCCACCATGATTAAGATGTACAGAACCGTCGGTGTAGAGATGGAGAAGAGCACCCGCTTGATTAAGGTGCGTTGAGGTAAAAGAAATACCAAATTTTACCGGGGTCAGCGCAATGCCTTTCTTCAAAATCGGGCTTTGTTGATTATAAGCATTTATTGCCTCACGCCGCTGTCTGTAGTTTGCGCTGTCTTCAAGACTCTTGAACATCGATGGCAGCGTAAAGTCGGTCACGCTCTGGCAATACGGTGTTAGATCGGCACCCTTGCCTGCGTAAAAATTTTTATACCGGACATCAACCGGATCAAGCCCGGTAGCAAACGCTACTTCATCTATCATTGCCTCTGCTGCCATCATTCCCTGTGGCCCACCAAAGCCTCTAAATGCAGTATTGGAAACCGTATGAGTTTTACAACGTAATCCGTCGATCAGGACATTCGGGTAGTAGTAGGCATTATCACAGTGAAACATTGCCCGATCGACAATCGCATCAGATAAGTCTGGTGACGATCCACAGTCTGCCGCCAGTACAAAACTCACGGCTTCAATCGCACCCTCTTGGGTATACGCTACATCGTAGTCATTAATAAATGCGTGGCGCTTGCCAGTCATTATCATGTCGTCGCGACGTGACAAGCGACAAATGGTTTTACACTGATTACGAACGGCAAACAGAGCAGCAAAACAGCAACAGGCAGTGGCCTGAGTTTCCTTACCACCAAAGCCCCCGCCCAGCCTGCGTGTTTCAATCAACACATCATTCATGGAAAGACCCAACACCTCGGCCACCAGCTTTTGCGCTTCTGTCGGGTGTTGATTGGAGCTCAGTACTTGCACACCATGGTCTTCCTGAGGTGTGGCCGTTGCCACTTGTCCCTCAAGATAAAAGTGCTCCTGTCCCCCAATACGTAAGCTGCCGTTTACTCTGTTTTTCGCCTTTGCCAATGCTGCAGGTGAATCGCCTCGTTGCATTCGGTGTGGCGGCCGCACATAGTATTCCTGCGCAACAGCCATTGTTAGGTCAAGCACTGGCGGTAACTTTTTATACTCAATTTGCGCCTTCTGAACCGCACGCTTCGCCTGCTTGTGGCTTTTGGCAAGCACGGCAAAGATTGCCTGGCCGCAAAAATCTATTTGATCCGAAGTTAATAACGGATCACCTTCGAACACTGGGCCAATATCAACATGTCCGGGAATATCATCTACAGTAATTACATCAATCACGCCGTCACTGTCACGTACCTGCGTCAGGTCAATGGAGGTAATACTTCCATGAGCGATAGCACTAACACCAATAGCAATGTGCGAATAAGTAGCATCAATGACATCATCAACATAGCGCGCCGTTCCACAAACATGCTTAACAGCACTCTCATGCGTATTAGCTGGCATGAGAAGTTACCTGCGTGGCTACATTCGGGGTATATATCTCAGTCGCAAGACGCACCAGTAAATTCTCACATACACGATTTCGATAATCCGCACTGGCACGAACATCATCTATGGGTTGAAAATCCTGCTTTAACGCAACAAAGGCCGAATCAAGACAGGCTTTGTTGAGCGGCTTCCCACAGATGGCATTTTCCAAAGCCACTGCACGCTTTGGAATTTCCGCCATGCCGCCAAAGGCACACGACGCATGAGTAATGGTTTCACCATCAAGCACAAGGTGAAAGGCTGCACACACAGAAGAGATGTCATCTTCTAGCCGCTTACTGACCTTATAAAACCGGTTTACAATTATTGAGTTAGCCGCGGGGTTAAACGATGCCAATGGAATACTGAACTCACAGACAAATTCATCTGCCTGCATTGCAGTTTTTTTATAGCTATGAAAAAACTCTTCAGCCATTAATTTCCGTTTACCACGAACAGACTGTAAAACAACCGATGCATTTAGTGCGATCAGCACAGGTGGCATATCACCGACAGGTGAAGCATTGGCAAAGTTACCGCCGACCGTAGCCTGATTGCGCACCTGCGTGCCACCGTATCTGATCAGCAAATCCGTAAGTTCCGGGCAATACGCGGTTATCTTCTGACGTAATGAGGACAAGCTCAACCCGGCACCGAATCGAATTGCCTCTGCACTCACATCAAAAAAATCGAGTTCATCGATACCACCGAGTTGTATTATCTGATCCAGTGACTCTAGTTGTTGTGTGACACTCAGTGCCAAATCAGTACCCCCGGCCAACAACGCTGCTGCAGGATACGCCGCACGTAGCTCGCAAAGCTCACTAATTGTTTGCGGTCGATAAAAACCCACGCTCTTATCAGCTTCAGGTTTTTCAGGCGCTGCAAGCTTTGCAAGTGTGGCGAGCGTGGACGCTTCGGTGCGGCTAAACTTGTCCGCTTCACCTGCATGTAGCAAAGATTGCTCTGCGGCTTTTATAATCGGTTTATACCCTGTGCACCGACAGAGGTTACCTCCAAGGTGTTCGTCAATTAGCGGCCGATTGGATTCGCCACTGATGCTGTACGCCTGAACACCTTCACGGTCGGATGAAACGGTTTTTACCAGTGCAAAAATAGACATCACAAAACCCGGTGTACAAAACCCGCACTGTGAGCCATGGCAATCCACCATCGCCTGTTGAGCCGGGTGCAGTGCATCGCAACCTCGAAGATTCTCAACGGTAATTAGTTGTTTGCCATGCAAAGAACCCGCAAACATAATGCAACTGTTCACGGATTTATAAGCAAGTATTTCCTGGCCGCTTTGATCGATGACACGCTCAGCTACCACTACTGTGCAGGCACCACAATCACCAGAGGCGCAGCCTTCTTTGGTACCGACCTGGTTCCGCCGTTCACGCAAGTGATCGAGCACTGTCAAATCCGCTTTAGCAGATGGCAGCTCTATTACTTGATCAAAATGCAGGTATCTCAGCACTCGCTATCCGTTGTGGCACAGTCACTGTGTAGCGGTTGAGTATAGTACCGCGAGCGGGCTAGCTCGACTACGAGGGGGTTATGAACTTCGGGAAGTATCTGAATCTTGTGTGCCCGCCAGAATCCTGTCCAAACGGATATCACTCTGCGCCAGATCTAATCGCAGCACCACCTGAGCCTGCGAATCGGGCGCAGGAGTTCTCGCCTCGGCCTGCTTCAGCAGCTCTTGCAGCGAGTTGGCTTTCAGCACAACGGATTGGTTCTTTCCAACAACCAGGTTGCCTTTCAGCATTGACATCGTCTCCTCGTTT
>CAZQKJ010000292.1:0-5232 GCA_964593315.1 uncultured Granulosicoccaceae bacterium | reverse complement strand
TGGCGTTGCTGCCATCATGCTGCCAAACAATGCCCCACCTCGCAGCATCCACGCCAGAACACCCGCCGTAGTACTGATTGAAATACTAAAGGCCACTTCACCACCCAACTCAATCTGCCTAAGGGTTTCTTCCTGAGCAGTCTCAAGACCGGTAGATGCTGACGACAGACCGCGAAGGAACTGCCGGCTATTAACTACTTCAGAAACAGACAATGGTTGATCAATAACCAGATCGATACTATTCACCGTCAGACTGGATGATTGGTCAGTAAAGAACACGGTCTCAAATACATTGTGTTTTTGCACTGCCAATCTGTTGAGGCCACTGCCATCGACCAACAAACTTTCCTGAAAACCATCAAACAGGTTAAATTCCGAAGTGACGGTCACTCTCTCTACAGAATCTGCAGAATCGCCGGTGCCAGCTGCTTCCGCAGAAAACTCGGTTATCTCGGTGAATGGATCTGCCTCAGCCTGCACCTCATTTGAAGATTCGCCACCGTCCTGTGCGGTCTGATCCATCTCTTCGGAATCTTCAGTCTGGACGACCTCATCCGTGCCCGATTCAATAACACTTTCCTGTGCAGAGGCATTACTCACTGGCGCTACGATGACTGGAGTGTTATCAATAAAAGGGCTGTTCAACGCCGCGGCGACCGCAGGCTCAGCTGTTACCGAAACGCGGGCACTAACAGACGCACCGTCGTGATTGGTCACAGTGTAGACAAAGAAATCATCGAGATTGTCAGAACCATCATGGGTATAGACAAAAGATCCATCATCATTCAAAACGATAGAGCCAAACATGGGCTGTGTGGTGATCTCAACCTGAAATACTCCGTCACCAAGCACCGATTGATCAATTAAAGATCCACCTGCTGTCTGGGCCTGCGACGAATCGTTGTCTATTGAATCAAAACGGCCTCCGGACAATACACTGATTGTACTATCGGTCAAATCCGGTATTGGATCAACAATGTCATTAATCTGTAGCTGAAACACTCCGGTCACTGGTGCTACACCATTCTCACCACCATCACGCAGTGTAAATTCAAAACTGTCTGTCTCAGTCTCAGAGCCATCGTGTATATAGTGAATGCGACTCTCTAAAAGATCCTGTACTGTCAATACATCACCAGGCTGCAAACCAATACCATCTTTAGTCAGCAATCCATTATCAGGAATCTGGCTCAAGGCAAACTGCAAATCAGCAGAAGAATCATCTCTGTCAGTAGCACCCAGCGCAGTGCTGGTTATGACACTATCACTGCCTTCATCAACTATCAGCCCCTGATTAATCAGGGTCGGTGCATCATTTACTGCATCTACGTTAAAGAAGATGCTATTCGGAATAACAGAAGTATCTGTACCACCATTCGCGGTTCCTCCGTCGTCTGTTACCCTGAACTGCAGACTATCATAATTGTCCCCAAACTCATCCGGTGCGCTGTGATAACTGAGTAAACCATTATCAATATCATCAGTAGTAACAGTCTGACCCGCTATCACCGGAACGCCATTCAACAACAAGGTTCCGGCTACAGCAGATTGTTCAATAAATACCGATTGAAAGGCATCAGCATCACTATCTGTAAAGTTAAAATCCGTAGTTTGCAATACATAACCCACATCTTCGGTTAGTCGAATACTGTTATCTGAAGCACCTGGAGCATCGTTACTAGCGATGATATTGATACTCGCTAAATAGTCGGTGCCATCCAGATCATCACCTCCGTTACTGATCCCGCCATCATCACGCACCTTGAATGTAAACTGGTTCAAGTTACTGCTGTTAGCAGCAGGTACGTATACCAAAGAACCAGACGCAATATCCGCAGCATTCACAGCACCACCAGATACAACCGGATTGCCAGCATTGAACAACTGACCTTCCGCAGGTAGAGAGGTCACTATAATTTCTTTTAAACTATGGCCCTCTACCGGGTCGCTGAAAGGAAATTCGGCCAGAGCAAATGTATAGCTTTGATCTTCTACAGTGGTGACACTCACATCACCACCGAGGGGGCCATCATTGACTGGCAGCGTATCGATTACCAGGGTATTAGGAGCGGTCGCTGTGTTTTGCCCGCCATTGGCCGTACCTCCGTTGTCGATGACCACAAATTCAAGGTTATCTGTGCCATTACTATTTTGCATACGCTCATAGGTCAATCCACCAGAGCCAATATCCACAGCTGCAATCAGATCACCTGTCGTTACCACCTGACCATTGTGTAGCAAGCTGCCATTAATAGGAATACTGGTTACTTGAATCGATTGAAGCTGATGATTATCAGGGTCGGTAAAACCGAAGTCGTTTATTGATAAAACTACAATCGAATCTTCGACAGAACTAATAACCCCGTTAGCCCCAAACGGCGCATGATTAATACCGATTACATCAATTGTTATTTGATTCGATAATGGATCCGTATCCTCACCACCGTTACTCGTGCCGCCTGCATCTTTTACTTGAAACTCGATAGAAGCATAGTTTACACCCGAGGTCTGTGCCGCGGGCTGAAACTGCAGCAATCCGGCATTGATGTCTCCAATCGCGACGCTGGCTGACCCTGAGATTGGCATCCCACCCAGAGTGAATGTCCCTGAACCACTGACAGAGGTAATAACCAATTCACTGAAAGTATGCTGTTCAATGTTGTCGGTGAAACCGAAATCTGCAGCACCAAACAGGTAGCTACTGTCCTCAGTCACAGATATCGTATTGTCAGTTCCTGATGGAGCATCATTGACTGCAACAATATCAAGCGATAGACGCGCTGGTTGCAGCGCCTGATCAACACCGTTATTCGCTGTGCCGCCGTTATCTCTCACTACAAAATCGATAAAGTCACTACCCGATACATTAGCAGCAGGTTGATACTGCACATCATTGGCAGCGATAGACCCAGCGGTTATAACATCACCAACTGAAACTGCGGTGCCAGACACTGAAAGCACACCCAGCCCGGGCACTGCAGTAATGGTAACACTTTGCAGCAGATGGCCTTCTACATCAGTCAGCCCGAAGTCTGCAACCGATAGCAGGCGGGTGGTATCTTCCAATAATTGGATCGAACCATCAACTCCAACAGGCGCATCATTGACATCAATAACATTGATAGTCACGGTATTAGTGCCTATTGAAGTGTCCAATCCACCGTTAGCCGTACCACCAGAATCTTGCACCATGAAATCAATGCTTGAATAATTGGAGCCACTGGTATTTGGTGTCGGAGTGAATACCAGATCGCCGGCACCAATATCTGCAGCCGATATCGCGACAGGTGTGGTGACTACATTGCCATTGTGAGTTAGCAGACCATTACCACTGACCGACGCGATCAACACCTGCTGCAGACTATGTAGATCTGCCGCATCAGAAAAGCCAAAGTCTGCGGTATTAAATGTGTAGCTGCTGTCTTCATCAATCGCAAGTGACCTGTTACTGGCAGCAGGTGCGTCATTGACAGGCACCACATCGAAGGTAATGTTTTCCGGCGTCAGATCCTGATCCACTCCACCATCAGCAACTCCACCATCATCGTGTACCGAGAACTCCAGTTGATCATAAGCAGTACCTGAGGCATTCGCGGCTGGCGTAAATACCAGATCTGCATTATTAATATCTGTAATACTGATAGTCTGATTTTGAGTCACCGCCACACCCGCCACTGTTAAAGTACCGTTAACAGGTATCTGCGTAAATGTCACTGCTGCAAAATTATCTGAATCAATAAGATCTGTGAACCCAAAGTCACTGCCTTGCAGAACATAGTCTGTGTCTTCCGGCAGCTGAATGATGCCGCCCGTACCTGATGGTGCGTCATTTACGCTGGTTACACTTATCTGTGTGGCAAAAGTGAGTAGTGACGTATCCTGCCCACCGTTGGCGGTACCACCTGAATCCTGAACTTTAAATTCAAATCCAGCGAGATTAGCTCCGTGCGCATTAGGCGATGGGGTATAAACCAGTAATCCTGCGCTAATATCAGACACAGGAATACTCACCGAAGCACCGACCGGCACTCCATTGTAGGTAAGAATTCCACTACCTGTTACCGAAGAAATAAGGACTGACTGAAAGTTATCAGAGTCCAGCGGATCAGAATAATCAAAATCTGCTACGCTGAATATATATGCACTATCTTCTCGAAGCTCAAGGAATTGATTTGCCGCCGACGGCGCATGATTGATAGATGTAATATCAAAAGTAACTGTGGCAGGAACTACGCTTAAATCATTGCCACCATTGCTGGTGCCACCTGAATCACGAACGGTAAAAGCTAATACGTCTTGTAGTGAACTGTTGAGATTCGGCTGGTACTCCAGATCTCCGGCATTAATGTCTGCAACAAGCACGACATCATTCGGAGTAACCGCAACCCCGGCAAGCGTCAAATTGCCATTAGTCGGTAGCGAGTTAATAATCACACTGTGCAGTGTGTGGTTTTCACTATCGGTAAAACTGAAATCAACAACGCTCAAGGTATGGACTGCATTCTCTACTAATTGAACCGTTGAGCTAATACCGATCGGTGCATCGTTAACGCTCACCACATCGAATTGTATTGTATTCTCCGACTGATCAACATCCAGCCCATTGTTAACGGTGCCACCGTCATCGTGTACACGAAACATAAAATTACTATAGGCACTACCAAATGCGCCGAACGCCGGTGTAAATTCTAACAGACCACTGGCAACATCAGAGATAGAGACAGTCTGGCCTTGAGTAACTGCCACACCAGATAGAGTCAGCATTCCGTTTACAGGCAACTGTGTGATTGTAACTGCTGCAAAATTGTCACTACTGATTAAATCATCAGTATCAGAAAATCCAAAATCCGATCCCTGGAGCACATAGGTAGAGTCTTCATTGAGACTAATGGTATTGTCTGTACCAGCGGGTGCGTCGTTGATGCTGTTAATATTGATTGTCAGTGTATTCGATACTACCGAGGTATCCTGCGCGCCGTTAGCAACTCCACCATCATCACGCACATTAAATTCAATTGCCGCATAGTTTACGCCGTGGTCATTTGCAGCGGGTGTAAATTGCAGCAAGCCCTGACTGATTTCCGCTGTAGTTACAGTAACAGGTAACGCTACGGCGCTGCCATTTAACGTTAATGTACCATTGCCGGCTACCGAGCTAATCAGAACTTCCTGAAAACCGTTCTGATCCACTGGATCTGAAAAGTTGAAGTCTGCTATAACGAACGTATGAGA